>NZ_JBRREI010000004.1:0-158825 GCF_056760195.1 Stenotrophomonas sp. STEN020 | reverse complement strand
TCGAGATGGTCGTCACGGGCATGATCCGTTCCCTCCCTTTGCCGCAGGCAAGGGGAGGGCTAGGGAGGGGTGCCTTTGCTCCTGATTTTGTTCCTGCTACAGCAACCTCACCCCACCCGGCGCATAACCTCAGCCGCACCGCCGGCCGAATAACGAAACACCGAAACCGCCTCCGCCAACGCACTGGCCTGCTCTTCCATCGAGCGCGCTGCGGCACTGGCTTCTTCCACCAAGGCAGCATTCTGCTGGGTGGTTTCATCCATCTGCACGACGGTGTGATTGACCTGTTCGATGCCGACCGATTGTTCCTGCGAAGCAGCCGCAATCCGCGCAACGATATCGCTGACCTGCTGCACCGAACCGACAATCTCGCTCATGGTGCTGCCGGCCTGCGCGACCAGCGCGGCACCATCATCCACCTTGCCCATCGAGTCGCCGATCAATTCCTTGATCTCGCGTGCAGCGGTGGCCGAGCGCTGCGCAAGGCTGCGCACTTCCGATGCCACCACCGCGAAACCACGCCCCTGTTCACCGGCACGCGCGGCTTCCACCGCAGCGTTCAGCGCCAGGATGTTGGTCTGGAAGGCGATGCCATCGATCACGCCGATGATCTCGGCAATGCGCTTGGACGACAGCTCGATCGCACGCATCGTCGATACCACCTGCCCAACCACAGCGCCGCCACGTGCGGCTACATCAGCCGCGCCAACTGCCAGCTGATTGGCCTGACGGGCCGAGGCCGCGTTTTCGCGTACGGTGGACGTCAGTTCCTCCATCGAGGCGGCGGTTTCTTCCAGGTTGGCGGCCTGTTGCTCGGTGCGCCGCGACAGGTCATCGTTGCCGACTGCCAACTCGTGCGCGGCGGTGTTGATCGCCAGCGAGCACTGCTTGATCTGGCCAACGATCCCGGTCAGGCGTTCGGCGGTGAGGTTGGCGTCGAGCTTCATTGCTTCGAAGTCGCCGGCAAAGTCGCCCTGCACACGGTGATCCAGGTCGCCAGCCGCCAATGCGGACAGCATCGTACGCAGCTCGCCGGTGGTGGTGGCAACAACCTCCAGCAGCTGGTTGATGCCGGTGGTAAGTGTCTGGATGAAGCCGGCCTCGCCTACTGTCTGCAGGCGCTGGTCGAGTGCGCCGGCCGAGGCGGCGGCGACGATGTCCGCCACGCTGTTCTCCAGTAGCAGTTCCTGGGTGCGGTCATGCCACTCAACCGCAAAACCGCTGCGGCTACCGTCGGCGTTGAACACCGGCGTCACCACCTGGCTGAAATGCACCGGGCCAATGGTGATCTGGCCGTTGTGCACCTTCTTCAGCTGATCGAGCATGCCGCGGATGCGCGCCGGGTTGGCGTGGAAGCGGTGGATGCTACTGCCGACCAGGGTATCGACGTTGAAGTCCGGGAAGGCCTTGCGCAGGGTGTCCTGCTGGTTGCGCAGCAGGGCCACCACCGAGCGGTTGACGTAGCGGATGATGTGCTCGTTGTCGGCAATCATCATGCCGGTGCGCGATGCATCCAGCGAGGCGCGAATCTGGGTGTTCTCGTGGTGCAGCGCGGCTTCCTGCTGGTGTCTGTGCTCAAGCTGGGTACGCATCCGCAGTACGCCATCGGCCAAGGTGCCCGGTGCGTAGCGGCGGTCGTCACCGATCGCGTCGCTGCTTTCGCCGCTGGCGATTGCATCCACCATCGCGCGCAGACGCGCGGGTGCGGTGCCCAAGGTCAGTACCTGGCGGCGCAGCTGCACTGCCATCGCGCTGATGAAGGCGGTTTCAACCACCACGTACAGCGCATGTAGCAGCACGATGTTGAAGCCACCGCCTGCTGCGAAGGCGCGTACTGGCAAGCCGCGCGTCTGCAGCCAATAGAAGGCCAGGTGATGCACGCTGATTGCGGCAGCAGCAACCACCACCGGGATCCAGTCGCGGTAGTACAGCAGCAGCGCGATCACCACGAAGACGCCGAAGTGCATTTCCACCAGGCCATTGGCCTGCTGGATGGTGGCGGCGACCAGCGCCATCAGCACCAATGCCACCGTTACCCGGCTGAGCAGGCTGCCCGGCGCCAGTTTGATCTGCACCGCCATCAGCGCCAGTGAGGGCAGGCTGACGGCGTAGAACGGCAGCCATTGCCCCGACCACAGCGCCAGCGCAAACGACGCCAGACCGAGGATCAGGCCGAAGTACAGGAACAAGCGGTCCGCCGCGCAGGCCAGCTGCGTGTAATAGGCGTCGGGAGGTGGCGTCGTGGCGTGGGGGCGAGTGGACATCGGGAACTCCTGTTCAACAGGAACAGCGGGGAGGAAGGATCAGGGGTGGGCTGTGTTCTGACAGCAGTGCAGGCAGCCAGCTGGCCGGGGCTGTATCGCTGCGGCCACAGGCCAGTGCAGAAGGCCGCAAGGGGCCCGCATAGAGCGGACGGCCATCGGCAGCCAGCACCAGCAGCTCATGGGCGGCAGTTGTGCTCAGTGAGATTGCGCGCGCGCCTTGTGCCTGCAGCGCGGTGCTGAGTTGTTGCCAATCCTGCTCGCGTTGCTCGCAGGCGCAGCCGGGCGTGCTCAATCGGATTGCCAACGGCGCGCCAGAAGCAGGCAGCCGCCCCTGTGCACGCAGTCCATCCACCAGCGCCGTCACCGCAGCTTCGTCACCGCTGGGACGGTGGCCTAGTGCAGCAACGCTGGTGGTGGTCCAGCCCAGCCAACAGGCGAGCAGGATCAGGCCGGTGATGACACCGGGCCGAAGGGCGGGGCGGGGGGGCATGCGATGGTGGGACACACAGCACCCGTTGCGGGGCTGCGGGACATCTTCTCGATTACGGCAATGCCGGGGTTATCGGCTGCCGTGCTTACTACTGAAGCCGATGCTATTGGCATCGGCGTCCATATTCAGCTGGCGTCGGGCAATGTCGCGATGAACCCTTGGATGATCGCCGCGACTGCCTCGGGGTCATCCATATGCACATGGTGATGGCCTGGCAGGGTGTGCAGGCGGCCATCGGGCAGCAGCGCCGCGCGCTGGCTGCGTTCCGGTTCCGGGAAATAAGCCTGTGCCGGAGTTGCGTAGATCACCTGCACCGGGCAGAGGATGGCGCTGACCACATCGCAGACCTGTTCTTCGGTCATGCGCACCGCGGTGGGCAACATCAGCCGTGGATCGCTGCGCCAGCTCCAGCCACCGTCGACGGCTTTGACCCCACGTTCGATCAGCAGGCGCGCCGAGGCCTCGCTGAGCTGGTTGACCATCATCCGCGCGCGTACCGGCGCGCTGAGATCGGGAAATACCCGCAACTGTTTGGCGTCCAGCTTCAGCATCGCCTCCACATAGGTACGCAGGCGCTGCACGGTTTCGTCGGCTGGTGCGGTCAGCCCGCCCAGTGCTTCGATCGATACCAGTGCCTGCACGCGCTCACCGGCCACGGCGGCGATCAGGCTGGCGATCGCCGCGCCCATCGAATGACCGAGCAGTACAAAACGGTCCCAGCCCAGCGCGTCGGCAATGGCCAGGGTCTGCACGATGGCGTGCGGCGTGGTGTACGGCGTGGTCAGCGGCAGGTGGTCGCTATAGCCATGCCCGGGCAGGTCGACCATCACCAGGTCCAGCGTCGGCAGCTGTGCGGCCAACGGCAGGAAGCTGGCCGCATTGTCGAGCCAGCCATGCAGGGCGAGGACCTTCAGGCCATCCGGGTTGCCGGCGCGCAGGCCGGCCACGCGAATGCCATCGAGCTGCAGTTCAAATGGCGTCGCGCTCATGCCGGTTGCGCCGCCGCCAGTGCGGCCAACGCAGCGGCATGGGCGCTGCTGTCGTTGAGGCAGGGGATGTAGCGCATGCGTGCGCCGCGTTCGGCCAGGGTTTCGGTGAAGCCCATCTGCACTTCTTCCAGGGTTTCCAGGCAATCGGTGGCAAAGCCCGGGCAGACCACGTCCAGGGTCTTGATGCCACTTTCGGCGAGCTCCCACAGCCGCGGCTCGGCATAGGGCTGCAGCCAGCGTTCGCGGCCGAACCGCGATTGATAGGCCAGTTCCCATTCGTCGTTGGCCAAGCCAAGGGCTGCGGCAATGGCCTTGGCACTGGCTTCGCAACGCTGCGGATAGGGGTCGCCGGCATCGGCCAGGCGTTGCGGGATGCCATGGAAGGAGAACACCAGCTTGCCGCCGCGGCCATGTTCGGCCCAGTAACCGGCAATGGAGGCGGCGACTGCGGCAACCCAGGCCGGGTCATCGGCGTAGTCGCGGATGGTATGCACCGTCACCTTGGGGTTGCGTGCCTGCCATTGCTGCACGCGGTCCTCGATGGAGGCGGTGGTGGTGGTCGAGTACTGCGGGTACAGCGGCAGCACCACGATCCGCTGGATACCCTCGGCAGCCAATGTGTCCAGCGCCGACAGCATCGCCGGTTGGCCATAGCGCATGGCTGCACGCACCCGCCACTGTGGCAACTGCTGTTGCATGGCTTCGGCCAGGCGCCGGGTATATACCGCCAGCGGTGAGCCCTCCGGCAGCCAGACCTGGGCGTATTTCTGTGCCGAGCGACCACTGCGCAGCGGCAGGATCAGCCCGTACAGCAGGGGTTTCCACAGCAAAGCCGGGATCGAGACCACGCGGGGGTCGCTGAGGAATTCCGCCAGATAGCGCCGCACCGCAGGAGCGGTGGGTGTCTCGGGCGTGCCTAGATTGACCGCGAGCAACGCGGTAGTGGGGGCGTTGGACATCCGGCCATTTTCGCAGGTATGGGCGGAGAAGGGAGGGCTGTAGGTTTGCGGCGAACATCACCCCTCCCCAACCCTCCCCTTCGCAATGCGAAAGGGAGGGGGCACAGCTGCTCATGCCTCACGCCCGCTCACCAGCTATTCAGAGCCACGCTACTAATTTCAGGCACTTGCGCTATCTTTCTATGCATCGACCTACGGAGTTACCCATGCGCCGCCTGCCGTGCCTTGTGCTGCTGTTGTCCGCGAGCTTGTTGTCCGCCACTGCTGTCGCCGGTCCGCAGGAAGATCAGCGCGCCCGCAATGCGGTGCGGGTGCTCAGTGAAATCCAGAACATCCCCGAGCAGTCCATTCCGGACAAGCTGCTGGACGAAGGCCGCGCCATCGTCGTCCTGCCGGACACCATCAAGGCCGGCCTGGTGCTGGGTGGACGCCGCGGCCACGGCCTGATGTCGGTGAAAATGGCCGATGGCAGCTGGTCCAATCCGGTATTCATTAAGCTTACTGGCGGCAGCATCGGTTTCCAGGCCGGTGTGCAGTCGTCGGACGTGATTCTGGTGTTCCGCAACGACCGCAGTCTGGACAACATCGTCAACGGCAAGTTCACTCTCGGCGCTGACGCTGGTGTCGCAGCCGGCCCGGTTGGCCGCAATGCCTCGGCGGCTACCGACGGCCAGCTCAAGGCTGAGATCTGGTCGTGGTCGCGCGCGCGCGGCCTGTTTGCAGGTGTCGCACTGGATGGTGCGGTGCTGCAGATCGACGATGCCGCCAACCTCGATGCCTACGGCCAGAACACCACCCCGCGCATGATCCTGGAAGGCCGCCTGAATACTGCGCCGTCGTCCGACGTGGTGTCCTTCCGTGACCGTCTGGAAGAGTCCACCTATGCCGCGCGTGAAAAGCGTGGCACCCAGGGCAGTGCCGTGCCGGTGGTGGCAAGCGCGCCGCGCAGCAATGCGGTCAGCGTGCAGGCGCCGGCAGCCAATACGGCTGGTGCCGATACCGCGACCACCGCGCCGTTGCAGCACGCCACTGCTGAACCGGCACCGCAGCAGGGCTTCCAGCCGGTCTCCGAAGGTGAGATCCGTACCGAAAGCCTGGATGGCGGCCACTGACCTTTGGCATAGCGATCAGTTAAGACCTTGTGCGCTATGCTCGACAACCTCCACATAGATAACGCGAGCAGATCATGGGCAGTTTCAGCATCTGGCACTGGTTGGTCGTGCTGGTCATCGTGCTGCTGGTGTTTGGCACCAAGCGCTTGACGAGCGGTGCCAAGGATCTGGGCAGTGCGGTCAAAGAGTTCAAGAAGGGCATGCGTGACGAGGACAAGCCGGCTGCACAGCTGAGCGACGAATCGCGCGATGCCGACAAGAGCGGCGAAAAGCAGGCCGAGCACGACCGCGACGCGCGCTGATCCTGAGCGTACGACGTGTTTGATATCGGCTTCAGCGAACTGCTGCTGATCGCAGTGGTGGCCTTGGTGGTCCTCGGCCCGGAACGTCTGCCCAAGGCAGCGCGTTTTGCCGGGCTGTGGGTACGCCGTGCGCGCAACCAGTGGGATTCGGTCAAGCAGGAGCTTGAGCGCGAGCTGCACGCCGAGGAGCTCAAGCGCAATCTGCAGGATGTACGCCAGTCGATGCAGCAGGCCGAGGCCGGGCTGCGCGACCAGGCCGAGCAGGTGCGCAGTGAAGGTGATGCCTTCAAGCGCGAAGTGGAACTGCCGGAATCGGCTGCCGAGCGGGTAATCGAGCCACGCACCATTGAGCCGCGCGCGGTGGCACCTGCCGCCATGAGCGATGGACAGCCGCCCGCAGCTGCAGAGCTGGCCCCGCTGAAAGCGGCTGCTGCGCCGGCCAGTCATGACGCCATCGATTCCGAGTTCAACCGCAGCATCCCCTTGGATGATGTGCAGATAAGCGCCGAGCAGGCCCCAGCAAGCCAGGAGCGGATGCCATGAGCGCGGCGGATCTCAACGAAAGCAGCCTGATCGAACACCTGATCGAGCTGCGCTCGCGGGTGGTGCGCGCGCTGCTGGGCTTGGGCGTGGTGCTGCTGGCGCTGATGCCGTTCTCGCGCACCCTGTACACGCACCTGGCCACGCCGCTGATATCGCAGCTGCCGGCCGGGCAATCGATGATTGCCACCAATCCGGCCGGTGCCTTCTTCGCACCGCTGAAGCTGACCTTCTTTGCCGCCCTGTTCGTGGCGGTGCCGTGGCTGCTGTACCAGGCCTGGGCATTTGTGGCGCCGGCCCTGTATGCCCGTGAAAAGCGCCTGGCCCTGCCGCTGCTTGGTTCGGCGGTTGCGCTGTTCTACATCGGCTGCGCCTTTGCTTACTTCCTGGTGCTGCCGGCCGTATTCCATTTCCTGACCACCTTCCGTCCCGATGTGATCGCCATCACGCCGGATGCCAACGCCTATCTGGATTTCGTGCTGGCCATCTTCTTTGCCTTTGGCGCCAGCTTCGAGCTGCCGGTGGCAATGGTGATCCTGGTCCTGCTGGGCTGGGTGAGCCCACAGCAGCTGCGTGAAGGCCGCGGTTACGCGATTGTCGGTATCTTTGTGCTGGCGGCGGTGCTGACCCCGCCGGATGTGGTGTCGCAGCTGATGCTGGCGATCCCCATGTGTTTCCTTTACGAACTGGGCATACATGCCTCGCGTTGGCTGCAGCCGCGCGACCAGGGCAAGACCGCGAAACCCTGATTCAACCGTAGCAGGCGGTCGTCAGCAATCTGCGCTATTTTCACTGAAAAGAGGCCGCGCGGATTGGCAGGCGTGGTGGCACCCCGGGGGACACCTGCGTGACGCAAAAGAAGAGTAGCTGGATCAACAACGTGCCACTGCTGAGCAAGATGCTGGCGGCATTTGGCTTGGTTTTCCTGTGTTTCCTGGCCACCAGCGTGGTCAGTTACCGCACCTCCGGGCGGGATGACGACGCGCGCCGGCATGAGGGCGTGCAGATCGAGGTGATCCGCCAGGTCGAGGATGCGATCCAGGCCGTGCGCCTGCAGCAGATCGCCATCCGCAATTACCTGCTTGGTGACGGCGAGCGGCATATGGACGTGCTGGCCAAACAGCGCGAGCGCCGTGATACCGCCTTGACCGCCGCGCTCACCGCCGCCGGTACCGAGGCAGTGGCCGAGCGCCTGCGCGCTGCGCAGGCACAGGCTCGCAACTGGGACAACGAAGTAATGGCGGTGCTGCGTCCGGCAGCCGGTGCCGCGCAGCTCACCGAGGTGCAGCAGCTGGACGCACTCAGCGACGGAGGGCAGGGCAATGCGCTGGCCGATGTGCTGGACGGGATCTACGAAGCAGAGATGACCCAGCTGCTCAGCGACCGGGGCCAGATGAGCAGCTGGATCGCCCGTGCGCACACGATCTCGCTGGTGCTGCTGGTGCTGGGCTTCGTCATCATCCTTCTTGCGCTGTGGATGATCTCGCGGCTGGTGGTGAACCCGATCAATCGCCTGACCGACAAGATGACGCGCCTGTCCAACGGCGATCTGGACGTGCAGATCGATGGTCTGCAGCGTGGTGATGAGATCGGTGAGATCGCGCGCGCGCTGGAGGTGTTCCGGCGCAACTCGCTGGAGTCGCGTGACGCCAACTGGGTCAAGCTCAGCGTCGGCGAAGTCGGTGCCCAGTTGCAGACCGCGCAGACCCCGGATGAGTACGCGCAGGCGCTGGTGTCACAGATCGCGCCGCGCATCGATGCGCCGATCGGTGTGTTCTTTGCCTGGAATGAAGCAGAAAAGCAGCTGCGCCTGCAGGGCAGCTATGGCTTCCAGCGGCGCAAGCATCTTGGCCTGCACTATGGGCTTGGCGATGGCCTGATCGGGCAGGCGGCCTTGGAGCGCAAGCGCATCAGCGTGCAGCAGGTACCTGACGACTTCTTTGGCGTGCATTCGGCGCTGGGCGAGGCGCAGCCTCGTCATCTGGTGGCAGTGCCGTTGCTGCTGAAGGATCGCCTGCTGGGCGTGTTCGAATTCGGCACCTTCGGTCACTTCAACGCCACCCAGGAAGCCTTCATCGACTCGGTGCTGCCGACCGTGGCGCTGGGCCTGGACAATATCTGCCGCGCCGACGAGACCCAGCTGCTACTGGACCACACCCGCGCCCAGGCTGAAGAGCTGCAGGTGTCGCAGCTGGCCCTGCAGGCGCAGGAAGAAGAGCTGCGCGCCACCAACGAAGAGTTGCAGGGCAAGACCGTGGAGCTGGAAGAACAGGCCCAGCGCCTGTCCGCTTCCGAAGAAGAACTGCGTGTGCAGGCCGAAGAACTGCAGGCCTCCAACGAGGAGCTGCGGCAGAAGACCGAAGTGCTCAATGAGCAGAAGGACGTGCTGCAGGTATTGCAGCGCGAAACCGAGTTCAAGGCGCAGGAGCTGGCGCGTGCCAGCCAGTACAAGACCGACTTCCTGGCCAATATGTCGCACGAGCTGCGCACGCCGCTCAACAGCCTGTTGATCCTGTCCAAGGAACTGGCCGAGAACGAGAGTGGGCATCTGGATGTGGAGGAAGTTGAGGCTGCTGCGGTCATCCACGACTCCGGCTCCAACCTGCTGCGGCTGATCAACGACATCCTCGATCTGTCCAAGATCGAAGCCGGCAAGATGGACGTGCACCGCGAGGAGGTGAAGATCGATGCCATCACCCGCGAGGTGACGCGCCACTTCCGCCATATGGCGATGGAAAACCGCCTGGAGTTCGCTATCGAGGTGGACCCGTCGATGCCCGAGGCACTGGTCACTGATCGCTCCAAGCTGCAGCAGGTGCTCAACAACCTGCTAGGCAATGCCTTCAAGTTCACCCGCGAAGGCTCGGTGACCCTGCATATGGCGACGGCCAACAGCGCCATGCTGACCCGCATCGGCGCGGCTGTGGACGACCTGCACGTGGCGTTGACGGTGCGCGATACCGGTATTGGTATTCCCGAAGAGCGCCTGGACTCGATCTTCGAGGCATTCGAGCAGGTCGATTCCAGCACCAGCCGTCATTACGGTGGCAGCGGTTTGGGGCTGGCGATCGCGCGGCGCCTGGCGCAGTTGCTGGGTGGGCAGCTGGTCGTCGACAGCGAGCAGGACAAGGGCAGCAGCTTCAGCCTGGTGCTGCCGCTGTTGTCGGCTGGCATCAATAGCGCCGTGGCCGCCAGTCAGGCCATCAGCGAGCAGCGGCCTGCGCCGACGCCGGGCCCGGCGCGCGTCGCTACCGCGCAGCTGATTGATTGGATTCCCGATGATCGCCACGCCATTGCGGCGGGTGAAACCGTGATCTTGACGGTGGAAGATGATCCGGCCTTCGCCCGCATCCTGGTCGACCTGATTCGCCGCAAAGGCCACCGCGCACTTGCCGCCGCCGATGGCGAAAGTGGCCTGGAGCTGGCGCGCCGTTATCGCCCCACCGGCATCCTGTTGGATGTGATGTTGCCAGGCATGGATGGCTGGTCGGTGCTGCAGCACCTCAAGCACGATCCGGTCACTGCAGCCATCCCGGTGCATTTCATTTCCGCGGTGGATGAAGCCGCGCGCGGTGTTGCGCTGGGCGCGGTCGGTTACCTGACCAAGCCGGTGGATCGCAAGGCGCTGGTTGCCGCCTTCGACCATCTGCTGGATGTGGCCGGCAAGATCGTGCGCAAGCTGTTGCTGGTCGACGATGACCCGGATTCGCGCTTGGCGCTTACCCGTCTGTTGCAGGCGGACAACGTCGAGATCGACCAGGTTGCCTCCGGCGAAGAAGCGCTGGAGCGCATCGCCACCCATAGCTATGACTGCATCGTGCTGGATCTCAACCTGGGCGGCATCTCCGGCATCGAGTTCCTGGAGAAGGCGGCAACCTTGGTTGCAGTGCCGCCGGTAGTGATCTATTCGGGCCAGGACCTGAGCCGCGAAGACAGCCTCAAGCTGCGCCAGTACACCGACAGTATCGTGATCAACGGCCAGCGTTCGCCCGAGCGCCTGCTCGATGAAGTGAGCCTGTTCCTGCACAGCATCGGCTCGCGTGGAGCCAATGCCACACCGTCCGACGACAATAATCTGGGCGGCCGTCAGGTACTGCTGGTCGATGACGACATGCGCAACCTGTTTGCCCTGTCCAAGTCGCTGCGTTCGCGCGGGGTCAACGTGTCGATGGCGCAGGATGGCTACAAGGCACTGCAGCAGCTGCAGGAAAACCCGTCCATCGAGCTGGTGCTGATGGACATCATGATGCCCGGTATGGACGGTTACGAAACCACCCGCGAGATCCGCAAGCTGCCGCAGTGGAGCAACCTGCCGATCATCGCCGTCACCGCCAAGGCGATGCATGGCGACCGCGACAAGTGCCTGGATGCCGGTGCCAACGACTACCTCACCAAGCCGGTGGATCTGGACAAACTGTTGTCGATGATGCGTGTATGGCTGCAAAAGTAGGTCCCATCACTCCGCAAGCGCTGCGCGATGACATTGACGACATCGAAGTCGATGCTTTCATCACTGCGATGTCGCGGCGGCATGGCTATGACTTCACCGGTTACGCGCCGTCCTCGTTGAAGCGGCGCGTGCTGGCGCTGGCGCATACCTTGAATTTGCCCAGCGTCAGCGAGCTGACCGCGCGCGTGCTGCGCGAAGACGAGATGGTGCCGCAGGTGATCGCCAAGCTGTCGGTGCCGGTGTCGGAGATGTTTCGCAACCCGGCGGTGTTCCGCAAGCTGCGCGACGAAGTGTTCCCGGTGCTGGCCTCGTACCCGCAGATCAATATCTGGCAGGCCGGTTGCGCGCACGGGCAGGAGGTCTATTCGCTGGCTATCCTGCTGAAGGAAGCCGGGCTGTACGACCGCTGCCAGATCTACGCCACCGACTTCAGCGATGAAGCGCTGGCCAAGGCGCAGGAAGGCATCTTTCCGATCCGCGATGCGCGGCTGTATTCGGAGAACTATCTGGCGGCCGGTGGCCGTCACACGCTGTCTGATTACTACCACGCCCGCTACGACTTCATGAAGCTGGACGAGCGGCTCAAGGAGCGGGTCACATTCGCCAACCACAACCTGGTCTGCGATAGCGTGTTCACCGAGGCGCAGCTGATCCTGTGCCGCAATGTGCTGATCTATTTCTCCGACACGCTGCAGGACAGGGTGCTGGGCCTGTTCCGCAGCAGCCTCAGTCGCGGCGGCTTCCTGTGCCTGGGCAACCGGGAGTCGATCCGCTTCGCCCCCAGTGCGCGCGATTTCGTGCCGCTGGATGCCGAATTGCGGCTGTACCGCAACGCCGGTGGCTTACTGTGAAAACCGCGTCCGGGCAGCCTCCACAAGCCGTTGTGGTGGGGTGCTCGGCGGGCGGGCTTGCTGCCCTGCATCAGTTGCTGGGCGGCCTGTCAGGGCCATTGCCGGTGCCGATGGTGGTGGTCTGCCACAGCGGTTCGGAGGATATGCGAGTGTTCTGCGAGCTGCTGGCCAGCCGCAGCGGGCTGCCGGTGGAGGAGGCTGAAGAACGCCAGCTGCCGGAGCCGGGGCGGGTCTATGTGGCCCCGTCCGGCTACCACCTGCTGATTGAGCGCAACGGCCGTTTTGCCCTGAGCATCGACCCGCGGGTGGCATTTTCACGTCCTTCCATCGATGTTCTGTTTGAATCTGCGGCCGAGGTCTGGCGCGGGCAGCTGTTGGCTGTACTGATGACCGGGGCAAATTCCGACGGTGCCGAAGGGTGCGCGCGGATACGACGCTCCGGTGGCACACTGATCGTTCAGGACCCGGAAACGGCGCAAGTGGCTATGATGCCTGCCGCCGCACTGGAGCTGGCTGGTGCTGATTACTGCCTGCCACTCCCCGAAATTCCCTTTTTGCTGGAAGCATTATGTTCGTGACCAAGCCGGTGGCAGTGCAGCGCCCCAAGATCCTGGCCGTAGATGACAATCCCGCCAACCTGTTGGTGATCCGCCGGGTGCTGGCCAAGCTCGACGTGGACGTGGTCGAGGCGGCCTGCGGCAACGATGCGCTGAAGGCGACCCTGGACGATGAGTTCGCGCTGGTGCTGCTGGACGTCTACATGCCGGACATCAACGGCTTTGAAGTGGCCGAGATCCTGTCGCAGGAAGAAACCACCCGACAGACCCCGATCATCTTCGTCACCGCGACTTATGCCGATGACGTGCACCGGCTCAAGGGCTATGGCTTCGGCGCGGTGGACTACATGGCCAAGCCGCTGGAAGCCACCATCCTGCTGTCCAAGGTGCAGGTGTTCCTGGAGCTGTACCGGCACCGGGTAGCACTGCGCGATGCATTGAGCGAGCTGTCCGAGCGCAACCGCCAGCTGGAAATCGAAGTCGAGCAGCGCAAGCAGATGGAGCAGGAGATGCGCCACCTGGCCATGCACGACATGCTCACCGGGTTGCCCAACCGTGCCTTGTTCATGGACCGGCTGGAAAGCGCCCATCATCGCGCGCAGCGCCACGGCGGCATGTTCGCGCTGGTCTATGTGGACGTGGACCGTTTCAAGGAGGTCAACGACACCTGGGGCCACGGCGCTGGTGATGCGGTGCTGATCGAGCTGTCTGCACGCCTGCGCGGTGCGCTGCGTGAGAACGACACCGTGGCCCGCTTGGGCGGCGATGAGTTCGCCCTGGTGCTGGAAGAGCTTGATGACATCAACGACGCCCATCGTCTGATGGAGCGGGTGACGCAGTCGCTGCAGGCACCGATGCACTACCTGCGTGATGGCGAACAACTCACCCTGGCGATCGCCGCCAGCATTGGTGTGGCCGCCTACCCAGCGGATGGTGCCGAGGTTGATGCCTTGCTGCATGCTGCCGACCAGGCCATGTACCTGATCAAGCGCAGCCGCGACACGGCGTGAAACAAAAAGGCCGCGCATCTCTGCGCGGCCTTGCTGCAAGCGACGTGACCGCCTGGATCAGGCTTCGAACACGTGACCGCTGCTCACCGGCGGCGGGGTCGGGCCGGTGGCATCGGCTGGCGCCAGTATCTGCTTCCACGCTGCATACACGGCGCCGGCAAAGACCGGCATCAGGATCGCCATCAGCAGCAACTGGGCGATGGCCATGGCGGCGACCTGGCCGGCGATCAGGCCAATGAACAACGCCACGATGATCACCGCGAAATAGATCGCGAAGATGGCGATGAAAGCCAACACGAAGAACACCAGCATCGCCGGCAGGTTGTGGATGCTGGCGCGCAGGCTTTCGCGCAACGCGTGCATGCCACCGGAACGCTCGAACATCACCTGCGGCGGCATCACGAACAGCGCAAGCGTCACGGCGACGAAGCTGGCGATCAGCAACAACAGCCACAGCAGGATGCGCCCGGCCGGCAGCGTCGCCACCAGTGCCTCGATCTGCGCCGGATCAGGTTGTGCACCGGATTGGCTGAGCTCATTGAGCTTGACCATCACTACTGACAGCTGTTGCAGGCCGTCGGTACCGACCAGCACCAGCAGCAGCGTGCCCAGCAGCAGGGCGGCAAACAGCTGCGGCAACAGGGCCACCAGCAGGTGCGGCGCACGCCCTTCCTGTACGCCCTGCAGCAGGTGCGCAGGCTTGGCGGTTCGGCCCTGGTCGACCTCGCGGATGGCCCACAACATGCCGCCCATGAACAACGGGCCGGCCAACAACAGCAGTAGCTGCACCACGGTGCCCAGTGCCGGCACCAGCATCGACAGCGACAGCACCAGCGAAGTGCCGACGCCCCACAGGATGCCCAGCGAACCCAGCGCCAGTGGCGCGCGCTTGAGCAGGCCAAAACCGGTCAGCAGCCATTCCGCACCGGCGGAGGCCGGTACCTTGCGAATCTCGCTCATTGCAATTCCGAAACGGGGGAGTGCGCGGGCAACACGCCGACGCTGGGCGGATTATCGCCTGAAACCCGGCTCGGGTTTATGAGGACAAAGTAACGGTGGGGTGGGCAGCTGTTGCCCCCTCCCTTTGCCGCAGGCAAGGGGAGGGCCGGGGAGGGGTTGCTGTCGGTAGTGGGGGGGCGCGGGCGGGCGCGGCGGGGGGGGGGCGGGGGGGGGGGGGGGGGGGGCGGGGGGGGGGGGGGGGGTGGGGGGGGGGGGGGGGGGGGGGGGGGGGGGGGGGGGGGGGGGGGGGGGGGGGGGGGGGGGGGGGGTTGGGGGGGGGGGGTGGTGTGGCGGGTGGCGGGGCCTGCGTCGCATGGCCTGGTCGTGCGTTCCGGGGGGTGGCCCCGCCCCCCCCCCCCCCCCCACTACAGGTTGGGTTGCCGGGAAGGCCTCTGCCGAGCATGGCTCGGCACTACGGGTTGGATTGCTGGGAAGGCTTCTGCCGAGCATGGCTCGGCATTACAGGTTGGATTGCCGGGAGGGCCTCTGCCGAGCATGGCTCGGCACTACACCGGTGGGCCCTTCGGCCTTTGTGGGAGCGGCGTCAGCCGCGAAGCCCACGAATCGTCAGATTGCGGACATAGCTGTAATTGCAGCATTGCCAGCTTCGCGGCTTACGCCGCTCCTACAAAACAACCGCAGGTTCAATGCGTTTCGCGGCGTACGTGCCTGACGAAGCGGCGCAGCAGCTGGCGGGCCAGCGGCGCAGCGGTGACCTCGCGGGCGACGCTGCGGGCGCAGCCGCCGTGGCGGGCGATGCAGTCGGCGCGGGCACGGACGTAGCCACGCATGTGATGGGTGGCGAACTCGGGGTGGAACTGCAGGCCCCAGGCCTGCTCGCCCCAACGGAAGGCGTGGCAGTTGTCCTGCACCGAGCGGGCCAGCACGGTGGCGCCTTCGGGCGCGCGCAATACCGTCTGCAGGTGGGTGGCGTGGGCCGGGAAGCTGGCCGGCAGGCCGGCGAACAAGGGGTCGGCCGAGGCCGGGGCTTCCAGCTCCAGCTGGATGGTGCCGGACTCGCGCCCGGCCGGGTTGTAGTCGACCTGCCCGCCCAGCGCATGCGCCAGCAGCTGGTGGCCGTAGCAGATGCCAAGCAATGGCATGCCTGCATGGGCGGCGTCGCGCAGCCAGTCGGCGCTGCGCTCGCTCCAGTCAGCGCGGTCGGTGACGAAGGCGGCCGAGCCGGTGACGATGGTGGCGGCGAAGTCGGTACGTTCGGGCAACTGCTCGCCGCGCTCGACGTTGACCACTACGGTGTCGGCTTCTTCCAGCCCGGCGGCAACGCGGATCCAGTGCGGAAAACGCCCATAACGACGCAGGGTCGGGAACGGTTGCCCGGTTTCAACGATCAAGAACGGCTGGGACTTCATTCCGGCGGCGGCAGTACTGACAGGACTTCCTCGATTGTAGTCAGCCCTGCGGCCACCTTTTCAAGCCCGGTGCGACGCAGGGTGCGCAGCCCGTCGGCCGCTGCGGCCTTGCTGAATCCGGCCAGATCCATGTCGCGGGTGATCAGGGCGCGCAGCCGCGAACCCAGTGGTAGCAACTCATACAGGCCGATCCGGCCCATGTAACCGGTGCGCCGGCACTCCAGGCAACCGACCGGTGCATATGCCGTCACCACATCTGGTAATGCTTCATGGGCATTACGTAGCGGCGCCCAATCACTGTCGCTCAGGGTGTCCGGCGTCTTGCAATGCGGGCACAGGGTACGCACCAGTCGTTGCGCCAGCACGCCGTTGACGGTGGAGGCGATCAGGTAATGCGGTACGCCCAGGTCGAGCAGGCGGGTGATGGCCGAGGGCGCGTCGTTGGTATGCAGGGTGGACAGCACCAGGTGCCCGGTCAGCGAGGCCTGCACCGCCATCTGTGCGGTTTCCAGGTCGCGGATTTCGCCGATCATGATGATGTCCGGGTCCTGCCGCAGCAGGGTGCGAACACCGGAGGCGAAGTCCAGGTCGATATTGGCCTGCACCTGCATCTGGTTGAACTCCGGCGCGATCATTTCGATTGGGTCTTCCACCGTGCAAACGTTCACGTCCGGCGTGGCCAGGCGCTTGAGCGTGGAGTACAGGGTGGTGGTCTTGCCGGAGCCGGTCGGGCCGGTGACCAGCACGATGCCGTGCGGGCGCGCCACCAACTCGTTCCAGCCAGCAGCTTCTTCCGGGCTGAAACCCAGCTGCTCGATGCTCTTGAACGCCGAGTCCGGGTCGAAGATACGCATCACGCACTTCTCGCCGAAGGCGGTGGGCATGGTCGACAGGCGCATTTCCACCTCGCGACCGCCTGGCGAGCGGGTCTTGATGCGACCGTCCTGCGGGCGCCGGCGCTCGGCCAGGTCCATGCGGCCCAGCACCTTGACCCGGCTGATCACCGCGGTCATCACCGACGGTGGCAGTTCGAACACCTTGTGCAGCACGCCGTCGATGCGGAAGCGCACGCGGCCCTTGTCGCGACGCGGCTCCATGTGGATGTCGCTGGCGCGTTGTTCGTAGGCGTATTGCAGCAGCCAGTCGACGATGCTGACCACATGGTGGTCATCGGCGTTGACGTCACCGGCACTACCCAGCTCCACCAGCTGCTCGAAACTGGGCGGAGTGATGCCGTTGCTGCTGTCACGGGCGTCGCTGCGCGCGCCGCGCACCGAGCGGGTGACGCCGAAGAACTCCATCGAATAACGGTGCAGGTCCAGCGGATTGACCAGCACCATGTCGATGCGGCGGCGGGTCAGGTGCTGCAGGTCCGGTACCCAGTCGCGTGCCAGCGGCTCGCTGGTGGCAACCAGCACGCGCTCGCTGTCCAGGCCCAGCGGCAGGATGCGGTGGCGGCGCGCATAGGCATGCGAGACCACCGCGGTGGCACCGGACACGTCCACACGGGTCGGATCGATGCGCAGGTAGCGGGTCTGGGTGCGTGCGGCCAGCCATTCGGTCAGGCGCTCCAGCCCCAGTTCGCCAGCCCCGCTTGTGGCAGCCAGCTTGAGGTTGGCCAGCAACACCAGTGGGTGCACTTCACTGGCGTTGCGCGCGCCTTGGGCGGAGAAACGGATCCGCTCCTGGTCGTGCGCAGCCACCAGCCCATCGGCCAGCAGGGCGCTGGCGACATTGGAAAACTGCAGCCTTCCCGGGGCGATAGCCACCTGCGGTGAGGGTGCCTGAGTGCCTTCCACAGCCGCGTTTTCCACCCCAAACCCCTTGCTGGCGCGGCCATCGCGCGGTCGGTCGCTATACTAACGCACCCCTTACGTACGGCTCAGGCAGCATGTCCGCGACTCCCCCCGTTTCGATTACCTTCCAGGGACTGATCCAGACCCTCAATGATTTCTGGGCGAAACAGGGCTGTGTCTTGATCCAGCCGCTGGACCTGGAGGTCGGTGCCGGCACCTTCCATCCGGCCACCTTCCTGCGCTCGATCGGCCCGGAAAGCTGGAATGCCGCCTACGTACAGCCCTCGCGCCGTCCCACCGATGGCCGCTACGGCGAAAACCCCAACCGTCTGCAGCGCTACTACCAGTACCAGGTGGCGATGAAGCCGAGCCCGGACAACATCCAGCAGCTGTACCTGGATTCGCTCAAGGCGCTGGGTATCGACCCGCTGGTGCATGACCTGCGCTTCGTCGAGGACAACTGGGAATCGCCGACCCTGGGCGCCTGGGGCCTGGGCTGGGAAATCTGGCTCAACGGCATGGAAGTCACCCAGTTCACCTACTTCCAGCAGGCCGGTGGCCTGGAGTGCAAGCCGGTGATGGGCGAAATCACCTACGGCCTGGAGCGGCTCTGCATGTACCTGCAGAACTGCGACAACGTCTACGACCTGATCTGGACCTACGGCCCGGACGGCACCCCGGTCACTTACGGCGATGTCTACCTGCAGAACGAGGTAGAGCAGAGCACCTACAACTTCGAGTACGCCGACGTGGAAGAAATGTTCCATCGCTTCGACGCCTGCGAGAAGGAAGCGCAGAAGCTGGTGGAAGCCGGCCTGCCGCTCCCGGCCTATGAACAGGTCTGCAAGGCTTCGCATTCGTTCAACCTGCTCGACGCACGCCGCGCCATCTCGGTGACCGAGCGCCAGCGTTACATCCTGCGCGTGCGCGCGCTGGCCCAGGCGGTGGCCAAGCTGTACGAGGCCAAGCGCCTCGAAGCGGTCGCAGCGAAGGAGGTGCAGGCATGAGCATGCAGCCGCTGCTGATCGAACTGGGCGTGGAAGAGCTGCCGGTCAAGGCGCTGCCGGGCCTGGCGCAGGCGTTCTTCGATGGCGTGATCGATGGCCTGGCCAAGCGTGGCGTGGCCTTTGAGCGTGGCGATGCCAAGCCGCTGTCGACCCCGCGTCGCCTCGCGGTGCTGTTGCCGGGCGTGGAAACCGAACAACCCGAGCAGCATTCGGAAGTGTTCGGCCCGTACCTGAACATCGCGCTGGACGCCAATGGCGAGCCGACCAAGGCGCTGCAGGGTTTCGCCGCCAAGGCCGGCATCGACTGGACCGCGCTGGAGCGCACCACCGACGCCAAGGGCGAGCGTTTCGTGCTGCGCTCGGTGACCCCGGGCGCGCAGACCGCCAGCCTGCTGCCGGAGATCCTGCGCGAAGCCATCGCCGCCATGCCGATCCCCAAGCCGATGCGCTGGGGCAATCACGAATACGCCTTCGCCCGCCCGGTGCATTGGCTGGTGCTGCTGCACGGCAACGACATCGTGCCGGCCGAACTGCTGGGCCTGACGTCCGACCGTTTCAGCCGTGGCCACCGTTTCATGGCCGACAAGCAGGTGTGGCTGAGCAATCCGGCGGACTATGTTGAATCGCTGAAGGCCGCCAACGTGCTGGTCGATGCCGACGCGCGCCGCGAGCGCATCGTCGCCGAGGTCAACGCTGCCGCCGCCCAGGCCGGCGGCGTGGCTCGTATCACTGACGACAACCTGGAGCAGGTGGTCAACCTGGTCGAATGGCCTGCGGCGGTGCTGTGCAGCTTCGAGCGCGAATTCCTGGCCGTGCCGCAGGAAGCGTTGATCGAGACGATGGAGATCAACCAGAAGTTCTTCCCGGTGTTGGATGGCGGCGGCAAGCTGACCGAGAAATTCATCGGTATTGCCAATATCGAATCCAAGGACGTGGCCGAGGTTTCCAAGGGCTACGAGCGCGTCATCCGTCCGCGCTTCTCCGATGCCAAGTTCTTCTTCGACGAAGACCTCAAGCAGGGGCTGGTGGGCATGGGCGATGGCCTGAAGACCGTCACCTACCAGGCCAAGCTGGGCAGCGTCGCCGACAAGGTGCAGCGCGTCAGCGTGCTGGCGCAGATCATCGCGCCGCAGGTCGGTGCCGATCCGGTTCACGCCAAGCGTGCCGCCGAGCTGGCCAAGAACGACCTGCAGTCGCGCATGGTCAACGAGTTCCCGGAACTGCAGGGTATTGCTGGCCGTCACTACGCTGTTGCCGGTGGCGAATCGCCGTCGGTGGCGCTGGCCATCGACGAGAGCTACCAGCCGCGCTTCGCCGCCGATGACATCGCACTGTCGCCGCTGGGCAAGGTGCTGGCCATTGCCGAGCGCCTGGACACGCTGGCCGGTGGTTTTGCCGCTGGCCTGAAGCCGACCGGCAACAAGGACCCATTCGCGCTGCGTCGTAATGCCTTGGGTCTGGCTCGCAGCATCATCGAGTCGGGTTTTGACCTGGATCTGCCGGCATTGTTGGCTTCGGCCAATGCGGGCCTTGCCGAGCGCAGTGTGCAGGCCGATGCGGGCGAGCTCTACGACTTCATCATCGACCGCCTGAAGGGCTATTACGCCGACAAGGGCGTGCCGGCCACCCACTTCAACGCCGTCGCCGAGCTGCACGTGGCTTCGCTGTACGACTTCGACCGCCGCATCGATGCCATCGGCACCTTTGCCCAGCTGCCGGAAGCCGAAGCACTGGCTGCGGCCAACAAGCGCATCCGCAACATCCTGCGCAAGGCTGATGGCGAGATCCCCGGCATGATCGACCCGGCACTGCTGCGTGAGCCGGCTGAGAGCGAACTGGCCGAGGCCGTCACCGCAGCCATTGACGACACCGGCACCGCACTTGCGCACAAGGACTACGTGGCCGTGCTCGGCCGCCTGGCCCGCCTGCGCCCGCAGGTGGACGCGTTCTTCGATGCGGTGATGGTCAATGCCGATGATCTGGCTTTGCGCGGTAACCGGCTGGCGCTGCTGCGCACGCTGGGCGACCGCCTCGGCAGCGTTGCAGCGATCGAGCATCTGTCCAGCTGATCGACCTTGGATGTCTGACCGCAACAGGCCCGCGCAAGCGGGCCTGTTGCGTTGTGGTAGTGCCGAGCCATGCTCGGCAGGGGCATTGCCGGTACAGCTCCTGCCGAACATGGCTCGGCACTACAGAGGGCATCGGTACTGCCCCTGCCGAGCATGGCTCGGCACTACAGGGGTCATCGCTGCCGAGCATGGCTCGGCACTGCCGTAGGCAGCTTCATGACGGGCATGTGATTTTGCCGGTCATGTTCGGACCGGTATGCTGACGCGCATGCAGCTATCTCGAATCACCCCGCTCCTTCTGTTTCTGGCGTCGCTGGCGGCAGCACCCCTCGCCCATGCCCGCGGCACCATCGAAAAAGTCCAGATCAAAGGTCTGGACAAGGGTGACGATGCCGAGATGATCGAAAACATCGAGGTATCGCTGTCGGTCTACGACGCGATCGGCAAGGTGCAGGGTGAATCACGCTTGGAATACCTGCTGTCGCAGGCTGAGCGGCAGACCCGTACGGCGCTGGAGCCGTTCGGCTTCTACAATCCCAAGATCACCGTGGAAGCGCCGCGCACCGGCGATACCCTGCAGGTGCTGATCCAGGTCGACAAGGGTGAGCAGGTCAAGGTTCGCACCCAGGAGCTGGACATCACCGGCCCGGCCTCGCGCGACAAGTACCTGCAGGAAGACATCGAAGCCTTCCACCCCAAGACCGGCGAGGTCTTTGATTCGGTCAGCTACGAGGCCAGCAAGATCACCATCACCCGGCGCCTGGCCGAGCGCGGCTACTTTGATGCCGACTTCACCCAGCGCAAGGTCGAAGTGACCCGCGCCGAGAACGCCGCCGACATCTTCCTCACCTGGGACAGCGGCCGCCGCTACAACATGGGGCCGATCAACTTCGAGCAGGATTATTTCCGCCCGGGTCTGTTCGAGCCACTGGTGTACTGGGAACAAGGCAGTTATTGGCATGAAGGCAAGCTCGATCGCCTGCGCGAGTCGCTGACCAAGCTCGATTACTTCAGCGTCATCGACATCCAGCCGCATCCGGAGCAGGCCGATGACAACGGCGAGGTGCCGGTCAACGTCAAGCTGACCCGCGCCAAGCGCACCATCTACACCGCCGGTCTGAGCTACGGCAGCGAGAGCGGCCCGGGTGTGCGCGGTGGCGTCGATCGCCGCTACGTCAATCGCCGCGGGCACAAGCTCAGCACCCAGCTGGACTACGCGCAGCGGCGCAAGAGCTTCATCACCAGTTACCGCGTGCCCGGCTTCCGCTGGCTGGACGGTTGGTACAGCTTTGCGGTCAGCGCCTATGACGAACAGACCGATTACATCGATCTGCGCAACGTCAAGCTGATCGCCAGCCGCAGCGGCGAAATCAACGAAAACCTGACCGCCCTCGTCTCGATGAATGCCCTGCGCGAACGCTGGCGCTACAGCTCAGGCGACCAGTTCAATGCCGCGGTCTACAACTATTCGACCCTGGTCTACCCGCAGCTCACCGCTGATTACGTCAAGGTTGACGATAAAAGCTTCCCGCGTCGCGGCATCAGCGGCAACGCCACAATGCGTGGCGGCATCGAAGGTGCCGGGTCGGATACCAGTTTCATCCAGGCCGATGCCACCGTGCGCTGGTATATACCGGTAGGCGATGCGGACCGATTGATCCTGCGCGGGCAGGCCGGTACTACCTGGACCAGCGATCTGGTGTCGATGCCGCCAAGCCTGCGCTACTTCGCAGGTGGTGACCGCTCCATCCGCGGTTATGCCTTCCGCGAAGTTGGCCCGCGCACGCCGGCACCGGACAAGTTCGCGCTGGGCGCGAAGAATCTGGCAGTCGGTTCGGTCGAGTACGAGCATTACTTTGGTGGCGGCCCTTGGGGCGGCGCGGTGTTCGTCGATACCGGCAGCGCCTTCGACAACAACATCGACCTGCATACCGGCGTCGGCTTTGGCGTGCGCTGGAAATCACCGGTAGGCCCGGTGCGTATTGATATCGCCCACGGTTTGAACAGCCCCGATTCGCAGTTCCAGCTCTATCTCAACATCGGAGCTGACCTATGAGCCGCCGGCCCGATGATGTGACTCCGGAAGAACGCGAAGCGCGCATCGCCGAGCTGCGTGCCAAGCGCAAGGCGCGGCTGCGCAAGCTGGCCGTGCGCAGCGGCATCACCATCACCGTGCTGGTGTTGCTGGGCTTGTTCGCGTTGTACTGGCTGCTGCAGACCGTGGCCGGGCGCGAGGTGCTGCTGGCGCAGGTAGTGGCGCGCCTGCCCGCCGGTTCATCGCTGACCTGGAGCAAGGCCGAAGGCCCGCTGGCCGGGCCGCTGGTCCTGTACGACCTGGATTTCCGCTACAACGAGCTGCACTTCACCGCCGGCAAGGCCTATCTGGACCCGGATATCCGCCCGCTGCTCGGCCGCAAGCTGCGCCTGGATGCGTTGCGCATCACCGACGCCTCGTTGGAACTCGGTCCGTCGGAAGACAAGCCTTTCGAGCTGCCGAACTGGCCGGATGTGCTGCCCGCCATCGAGTTGCCGCTGGCTTTGCAGGCCGACACCATCGTCATCGATGGCCTGCGCATCACCCAGCTGCAGCAGCCGATCATCGACATCAGCAAGGTCCGTGGTGGGCTTGAAGCTGCCAATGGTGAGTTCACCGCCAACCAGATCAAGGTCAACAGCAACCTCGGCGATTTCCGCATCGACGGCCATTACCTGCCGCGAGAGGACTACGCCACCGACCTGACCGTGCGCGCGCTGATGCCGCCACGCCCGGGCCAGCCCGCTGCGCGGCTGGGTCTGGTCGCACGCGGCAATCTCGCCCATATGGAAGTTGCGGTGGCCGGCTACGCGCCCACGCCGCTGCATGTAAGTTTCATTCTGGATGGCCGCACCGATCCGGTGTGGAACGTCGCCGCGCGCAGTGAACAGCTGGATATCGGCCAACTGGTACCGGCGCAGTTCCTGGCCGAGGCACCGGCACCGCTGGCGCTGGATTTCACCGCGCGTGGTCGCGGCGGTCAGGCGCGGCTGCAGGGCCGGGTGCGCCAGGGTGAAAACGAGCTGGTGCTGGCACCTTCCAATGTCGCCATCGACAAGCAGGTGCTGACGGTCGCGCCGCTGGTTGCCGAAGCCTTCGGCGGCAGCGTGCGCCTGCAGGGCACCGCGGATTTCAGCGATGCACAGAATCCGGGCTTCCGCTTCGCAGTGGTGGCCAATCAACTGACCTACACGCCTGAGCCGGACCCGAGTTCGCCGGACAGCACGCCGGTACCGCTGCACCTGAAGGAAGCGCGACTGGGTGTGGCCGGCAACCTGAAGAACTGGGCCGCCGTTGGCAAAGCTGAGGTGGCGCGCGAAGCGCAGGACGCCAATCTCGATTTCGATGTGCGTGGCAACGACCAGCAAGCGCATATCGAGCTCCTCAAGGCGACCACGCCCGGCGGTGCGCTGGAACTGAAGGGCTCGGCGGCATGGGCACCGGCGCTGGCTTGGGATGTGGACGCAAGCCTGTCCAAGTTTGATCCGGGCTATTTCGCACCGGGCTGGGAAGGCAATCTGTCCGGCTCGCTGGCCTCCAAGGGCAAGCAGCTGCCGGCGGTGGCCGGTAGCAGCGATATGCGCTTCGAGGCGACGCTGGACGTGCCGCAGATCAACGGCACGCTGCGCGGCCGTCGCGTCGATGCGCGCGCCAAGCTCGCGCTGCAGGGCATGCAGGGCGAGGGCAATGTGCGCTTGGTAATGGGCGACAGCCAGATCGAAGCCAAGGGCAAGGTCGGTGATCGTCTGGATGTGGATGCGCGGCTGGAGCCGTTGCACCTGTCCGATCTGCTGCCCGGCGGCACCGGCAGCCTGGCCGGCACCTTGCAGCTGCGCGGCACCCCCAGCCAGCCGGACATCACCGCTGACCTGCGCGGCAATGGCCTGCAATGGGACGACTGGAAGGCGCAGCAGATCAGCGTCAACGGCCGCCTGCCGTGGCAGGGCAACAACGGCGCGTTGCAGATCCACGGCAGTGCGGTCGAAGTCGGCATGCTGCTGGACCAGGTCAACATCAACGCACGTGGCAGCGTGCAGAACCTGCAGCTGGAAGCTGACACCCGCAACGAACTGGGTGCTGTGGCGCTGAGCGGCAGCGTGCGTCAGCAAGGGCAGGCCTGGCGCGGCGAGCTTGCCTCGCTGCGGATCGCACCGGTCAAGGGCGCGCCTTGGCAGCTGCGGCAAGCCGCCGCCTTCAGCGCGCAGGGCAGCAACTTCACCCTGGCCGATGCTTGCATGGGCTCGGACACCGGTGGTGCTTTGTGCATTGCCGCCAACTGGCCGCGCGAAGGCCTGCAGCTGCGTGGTGATGCCTTGCCGCTTGCCCTGGTGCAGCCCTGGCTGCCACCCAACGAAGGCCGCCGCATGTACCTGCGCGGCGAACTCACTCTGGACGGCAACATCCGCCCGCGTGGCAATGCCTGGGAGGGTGGCTTCAAGGTGGCCTCGGCCGAAGGCGGCATCCGCCTCGGCGACAACGCCCGTGGCGAGCTGGTGCGTTACGACAATTTCTCGCTCAACGTCGACATGTTGCCGAACAGCATCAAGGGCTACCTCGGCGTCGGTTTCAAGGGCGACGGCTTCATCGATGCCAAGGTGCAGACCGGCTGGGAGCCCAATGCGGCGCTCACCGGCGAGCTGTACATGAACATCGCGCGGCTGTACTGGTTGGAGCTGTTCTCGCCCGATCTGGTGCGGCCGCAAGGCCTGATCGAAGGCCACGTCAGCCTGCGCGGCACGCGCTCGCAGCCAACCATGGGCGGCGACGCCAAACTCAGCAACTTCACCGGTGAGTTCCCGGCGCTGGGTCTGACCCTGAGCGAAGGCAAGGCCACCTTTGTCGCCCAGCCCGATGGTTCGGCGCGTATCAGCGCATCGACCAAGACCGGCGGCGAAGGCACGCTGCAGGTGGACGGTGGTCTGTCCTGGTTCGGCGATGCACAGCCGCTGCAGCTGCATATCCATGGCGACAAGGTGCTGCTGGCCAATACCAGCGAACTGCGGGTGGTGGCCAACCCGGATCTGGACTTCACCCTGGCCGGCACCGCGATGGAACTGCGTGGCAGTGTGCACGTGCCCGAGGCCGATCTGGACCTTGAGCGTCTGGACCGCGGCACATCGGCATCGGAAGACATCGTGGTGCTGGACCCGGTCGATCCGGAGGAGGGCCCGTCCTCGCCACTGGACATGGACCTGACCGTCAGCCTCGGCGACAAGGTCAAGATGAGTGGCTTCGGCTTGAAGGGCGCGCTGACCGGCCGGATGCAGGTGCGTGCACGCCCGGGCCGCGAGATGACCGCCAACGGCGGCCTGGAAGTCAGCGGCCGCTACAAGGCCTACGGCCAGGACTTGACCATCACCGATGGCCAACTGCTGTGGAACTACGGCGTGGTCTCCGATCCGCGTATCAACATCAAGGCTGAGCGCTCGATTGGCGATGTCACCGCCGGCATCCACGTCACCGGCCGCGCGCAACAGCCGAAGGTGGACGTGTGGTCGGATCCGGCGATGTCGCAATCCGAATCGCTCGCCTATCTGGTGTTGGGGCGCAGCCTGAGCATGGCCAGCAGCGACCAGGCACAGCAGGTCAACGCGGCATCGGCGGCACTGTCGGCCGGTACCGGCCTGCTCGCTGCGCAGGTGGGCGCCAAGCTGGGCCTGGACGATGCTGGCGTCAGCCAATCACGCGCGCTGGGTGGCTCGGTGATCGGCGTGGGCAAGTACATCACGCCCAAGCTCTACATCGGCTATGGCGTCTCGCTGGTCGGCAGCGGCTCGGTGCTGACCTTGAAGTACCTGCTGCGGCGCGGTTTCGACATCGAAGTGGAATCTTCCACGGTTGAAAACCGCGGCTCGGTGAACTGGCGCAAGGAGCGCTGATGGGCAATGTGGATGGCACGGTTGTGGGAGCGGCGTAAGCCGCGAAGCTACCGCTCCGTTCGCAGCCAATAGCGCGTTGCGCTGACCGAAGACCTGGCTATTTGCGAGACCATGCAGCAGTGGCTTCGCGGCTTGCGCCGCTCCTACAAAGCGTCGCGCCCGATGTACCGGCTCAGCGCTGTTTCAACATCAGCCAGCAATCGCGCGCTGGAGAGTGCGCGGGTTTTTGTAGGAGCGGCGTAAGCCGCGAAACCACGGCTCCATCCGCAGCCAACAGCGCATTTGCCACGCCGAAGATCAGCGACAAAGCGAGTTCATGCAGCGCGGGCTTCGCGGCTGACGCCGCTCCTACAAGCGTCGGCGATATTGCGTGACTGCTGGCGGTTGCCGCTCCGAGCGGGGGCCGCTACTGTCCACGCCTGTTCTGTAATTCGTTGGAGTTCCGATGACGCGCAAACCACTTACCGCCGCGCTGGCGCTGGGCATGAGCCTGGCCGCCGCTGCCGCCCACGCCAACGAAGGCATGTGGATGCCCACGCAGCTGCCGGAGCTGGCCAGGACGCTCAAGGAAGCCGGCTTCAAGGGTGACCCGAAGCAGCTGGCCGACGTCACCGCGCCGCCGTTGAGCGCGGTGGTGCGTGTCGGTGGTGGTACTGGTTCGTTCGTCTCCGACGAGGGTTTGCTGCTAACCAATCACCACGTGGCCTATGGCGTCATCCAGTACAACGCCAGCAAGGAGCACAACTTCATCGATGACGGCTTCATCGCCCAGGGGCGCGACGATGAGCGCGCTGCCAATCCCGATTACCGGGTGCTGGTGACGGTGGGTTTCGACAAGGTCACCGATGAGGTACTCAAGGACGCACGTGGCAAGACCGGCCGCGGCTATTACGACGCGGTGGAGAGCGCGCGCAAGCGCATCGTCGCCGACTGCGAGGCCGAAGGCGGCGTGCGTTGCTCGGTGGCCAACATGTACTACGGCAGCGACTTCTACCGCATCCGCCAGCTGGAGCTGACCGACATTCGTCTGGTTTACGCGCCGCCGCGTGCGATCGGCAATTACGGCGATGAAATCGACAATTTCATGTGGCCGCGGCACACCGGCGACTTCACCCTGCTGCGTGCCTACGTCGGCAAGGACGGCAAGCCGGCGCCGTATAGCAAGGACAACGTGCCTTACCATCCGCCCGCACATCTGAAGATGTCGCTGGATGGTCCGAAGGAAGGCGACTACGCGATGCTCGCCGGTTATCCCGGCACCACCTACCGCCTGCGCACTGCCGATGAATTCGCCAGCCAGATCGATACCGTGCTGCCGCGCCGCGTCGAGGTATTCCAGCAGTTGATCGACGTGATCGAGGCGCAGGGCAAGGGCAATGCCGATGCACGCACGCGCTATGCCTCGCAGCTGCAGTCGCTGAAGAACAATCGCAAGCGTGCCGCCGGCGAACTGGAAGGCCTGCTGCGCAGCGATGCCAAGACCCAGCGCGCACAGGACGAGCAGGCGATGCTGGCCAACACCGATGGCAAGTACAAGGCCGATATCGACGCGTTGTTTGCCTCCCTGGCTGAAGACCGTGCGGTCGGCAGCAGCGAGTTCCTGGTGACGCTGATGTCCAGCCAGACCCAGCTGCTGCGTTCTGCGTTGCTGCTGGAACGCCTGCGGGTGGAATCGCTCAAACCCGATGCCGAGCGCGAGGCCGGTTACCAGCAGCGCGACCAGGCTTTGATCGAAGGTGTGCTCAAGCAGGTGCAGCGTCGCTACGACCCGGCCGTCGAAAAAGCACTGCTCACCGCATTGCTGACCCGCTACCAGCAGTTGCCCGATGCGCAGCGCAATTCGCATTACGACAACCTGTTTGGTCGCACGCCGGCTGCGCTGGCCAAGCATCTGGACGAGCTGTACGCACAGACCAAGCTGGGCGATGAAGCGCAGCGCCTGTCGCGTTTCGAGGCCGCACGCAAGGGTGGTTTCATCGAAGCCGACCCGCTGGTGTCGGTGGCCTCGGCTTTGGTGATGGCACAGCTCAGTGCAGAGCGCGACAGCAAGGAACGCGAAGGCGAGCAGCTGCGCCTGCGTCCGTCCTACATGCAGGCCTTGTTTGCTTGGCGCGCAAGCCAGGGCAGGGCGGTATACCCGGATGCCAACAGCACCCTGCGCATCAGCTACGGCAAGGTCGAAGCGCTGCATCCGCGTGATGCGGTCAGCTATTCGCCGGTGACCACGGTGGCCGGCATCGTCGAGAAGAACACCAACACGGTGCCGTTCGACGCGCCCAAGCCGCTGCTGGCAGCGATCGCCAAGGGCGACTTTGGCAGCACTGCCGATCCGGCCTTGAAGACGCAGACGGTGAACTTCCTGACCAACCTGGACACCACCGGCGGCAATTCCGGTTCACCGGTGCTCAACGCCAAGGGTGAGCTGATTGGCCTGAATTTCGATTCCAATTGGGAGTCCGTCAGCGCCAGTTGGTGGTTCGACCCGCGCTACAAGCGTGCCGTGCACGTGGACATGCGCTACCTGCGCTGGCTGTTGGCGAAGGTATACCCGGCCCCCGCATTGCTGCAGGAAATGGGCGTGCCTGCCGAGTAAAGGCTGCGCAATGGGCGTCACGGGAGTGACGCCCATTCCATTCATAAAACGGTCTGTACCCCGTTTCAGCGATAACTGACATTACGCTAGGCTAAAATCCCGGTTATAGGTGGGCTGTCTAACTGACGCCCGACAGGGAGAGTGTGTGGTATCGGATCTGAACTATGCGCCCATGGGCGCAGCCAATCCCACGGCCTTGGCGCCACTGCGTATCTGGATTGTCGGTAACCTGGAGCTGTTGCAGCCACTGTTGCCCTACGGTGCCCAGATCCAGGCACTGGACAGCGTGGAGGCGCTGTACCGCGAGTTGGTGATCATTCCCTGCGACATCGTGGTCATCGACACCACCCGGGTCCGCGCCGGCATGGTCGAGACGGTCGAGCACCTGCGCCGTCGTGATGATCTGGGTGTGGTCCTGTTGGTCGACCCGAATACTCCACAACTGATTGCCGATGGCCTGTGGGCCGGCGCCGACGCCTGCCTGCCGCACCGCCCGGAGCCGGAATTCCTCGCTGCCAAGCTGTACAGCCTGCGCCGGCGCTTGCCGGGTGAGGCGGCGCAGCTGATGGAAGCCGCCGGATCTGGCAGCGACGCCAGCTGGGGGCTGGAATCCGACGGCTGGGACCTGCGCGGGCCCAATGCGCAGGTATTGGCGCTGACCGAGGCCGAACGCGCATTTCTCACTTTGCTGTTCTCATCGCCAGGCGAGACTGTCGCCCGCGAACGCCTGATTGCCGCCCTGACTGACCAGCCCTGGAGCTTTGATCCGCACCGGATTGAAGTGCTGGTACACCGTTTGCGTAACCGCGTGCAGTCGGCCACCGGCTGTACCCTCCCGGTCCGCGCAGTTCGTGGTGCCGGCTACCGTCTTACGGTCTAGGTCACACTTTTTCATTAAGTTGTGATTCACGAAGTTGAAGGCGCGCCGATTCATCTTCGTACGCGACCGTATGTGTAATTCCTGCGTGAAATCAATGTGATAGCGGTTTAACGCTCACGCCCGGCAGTCCGCCGCGCAAGCAAGTGAGAGGTTCCGTCACAAAGCGGAACTGAATAGGCGCGCACGCGCCGTAAGAATCCGCGCCAACACGAGCACCTCACGGTGCTGAATTGGCGGTTCGTTTTTGGGGCGAACCGTCTGCCGAACATGAATTTTCCCGGGCTGCCAGATCTGGCGGCCCGCGCGCGCAGCGTTTGCAAGAGGTTTACCGATGTACATCCAGTCTGAAGATGAAGTGGTCAAATCCTTGAAGTCAGGCGCTGAGTCCGCTCATCGCCGAGCAGGGCGTTGGGCGCAGTTCGCAGTTTGGAAGCATCGCGCGGCGACGCTGCTGCTTGTGATGGGTGGCATGTTGCCAGTCGCTGGGGCGATGGCTGCGGTGATTCCCCAGGAAGTAACGCCGCCAACAAATCTCGGCGTCGAGATGAAAGCGGATCTCGCAGTCCGCTGGGATACCGCGCCAGTCAGTTCGGGCGGCACATTCACGCTGAAGCTGCCAGCCGAGGTAACCGTCGAGTCCGCAGACGCGTTGGCGGCAGGTTGCACCGGCCCGGTGTCGGGAACGCTCACCTGCACCATTCCGCCCGGTGTTATCGACGGAACCCTGCGCGTGCAGATCAAGGGCGTGCAGCCTGCACAATCGCTGAGCTTTATTGCTACCGGTGATGACGCGGGCAGTACCAGCGCCAGCAACAATACCGGCAGCGTTACCCCCAGCGGCGACCTGACCGTCACCAAGCTAAAGACTTCGCCGGCCGGCAATGCGATTGCCAGCGGCAAAATGAGCTTTGAACTGAGGCCGCGCATCGGTGGCGTCAATGCAGACATTCCTGCAGGCGCCTCGATCAAAGTTGTCGACAAATTGCCAGGGGGCGCTGGTCAGTTTGAAGCGACCAGCGCATCAGTGAGCGCAGGGCCGCCGGCCAACTGTGTGATCAGCAAGCCAACGCACACGGTCACCTGTACCTATACAGGGCCATTGGCGGCCAGCAGCTTCGCCAATGCAAGCATCGTTGTAGAGGGTGTGCAGAAGGCAGAAGGCAGCTTTGACAACAACGTCGAAATCGCTCCGGTCAGCGGCTATCTGGATCGGGTGGTAGACGCAAACAACAAGGATGCGGTGACCTATACCGCCGATCCGGGTACCGACATCCAGGCGCTGGCAAGCCTGTCCGCCGGTCCGCACCTGCCGGAAGGCAATGCGACCCTGACGCTGACTTACAGGAACAATGGTCCGGTCACCTCGACCAACGGCAGCATCGAAGCGTTGATCCCGGACGGCTTTGTCATCGACGACAATAATTTGCCGGTGGGCTGCGGTCCGGTGGTGTCCAATGCCCCGTTGCCCGGGCAGACGCTGACCTGCCAGGTCAACACGACCGTGGCCGCAGGTTCTGAAAAGCCGTTCGTCATTCCGGTAAAGATGCCGCCTACACCTGGTAGCGGGAGCATCGCGGTCAAGGTCAATCCTGATCCCAGCTTGGCCGATGGTGACCTGACCAACAATACGACCAGCGTGAACTACACGGTCGATACGCCGCTGGCCGACCTGAGTTTGAAAAAAGAAAAGCTCAAGGCTGGTGGCGGTGGCGTTATCTCCGGTCCGCAAATTCCCGGCACCCAGATCACCACCAAGCTGACTTTCACGAATGCGGCCAACAGCACCGGCGTGCTCAGCTACAGCCCGGCAGCGCCGTTGCGGGTGCTGGACTTCATGCGCCCGGAAGAAATTGATGCTGATGCACTCATCGACATTTCCAGTAGTTGGACGTGCAGCGTCCGTGACGCCAGCACGCAAGCCGAGCTCGCGCAGCGGCCTAGCGCGGCCCATACAAAAATTGTTGATTGCAGAACCATCGGCAGCGGGACACTTGCGATCAATGAATCCTTGAGTGTCTCCTTCACTACGACAATCGCGCAGATGGCACCGAACGCAACGCCGGTCACGCTTATTGACAAGGCCTGCGGTTCCACCACCGCAATGGATATTCTGGGCACGCCGCCCGGCGCCCGTCCTTACCCGGCCGACACAAATGCCGGCAATGATTGCGCGGAGGCAGGAGCGGATCTGGTAGGAACACCGGTTGGTAAAGTTCCTGACAGCGGCAAAATCGATATCACGAAACAGGTTTCAAAGGACGACGTCAGCTGGTCCGAGAACGTCGTTCTGGGCGAGCTGGAAACGGATCTGTACTGGAAAATCCAGATCACCCGCCCGACGGGTGCAACCGTATTGCCGATCCAGACGCTTGACCTGGTCGATAATCTGCCGGGCATTTCAAACCTTGCACATGCGCGCACGCCAGCGATCAACGTCACGGTCGATTCCACTCCCGGTAGCTATGGCACGCACACTTGCCCAGCGCAGATCTTGGCGGGTAGCAAGAAGCTGGAATGCAAATTCACCGACGTAGCCGGCGGAGCGGTGATTACCCTGAAGCTGCATGTAAAGCGCGAGCTTGGTAGTGCCGATGCCAAGGCGCCAGTGGCGGGCGTGAGCAACAACTGGGTGCTGGACAACAAGGCAAGGATCAGCTCGCCCAATGCGGTGCTGAGCGGAACGGTGGAAGACAACGCCACGGCTGAAATCGCGCCGCGTTTGGATGTGCGCATCACCAACAAAGTTGTCAATCCAGGCAAGCCCGCGATCGGGCAGCCGATGACCTTCTCGATCAGTGCGGAGAATCGTGGACCGTTCGCGATCACCGGCGTCGGCGATTTCGTGGTGGTAGATGATATCTACACCGGCGAGGCAACCTTGGCGAAGCCCTCCTACGACCTGAGTGCTGGCCTGCCTGCCGTGACCAGTGGCACCGACGCCAGGCTGACGTGCGAACTGCTCGCCGGTATTCCCGATGCCAACCACACGCGTGTGCGTTGCAGCAACAACACGACGATTCCGGCAAATAACACGGCCCTGGTGAAGATCAATACCCAGGTTATGCGGCCGGCGCTGACTCCCAGCGCTTACCCGCTGGACAGTGTGGTCTACGACACCAATAAGGCCACCAACACCGCCAGTGTGCAGCTGGGTGCTGGCATGTGCGAATGGAACTCCGCGACCTACACGGATGCAAACAGTGTGATCAGGCCGGTGAGTACCGCCTGTGGAGACGCCAGTGCGCTTGGCAACAACGCGTACACCCTGAAGTTCCAGATCACCACGCCGGACTACGACCTGGTGCAGGCCAAGGAGGCGATCTTCCCGGTAGGTCGGGCTGATCGGATCTTCTATTTGAATGAGGAGCTCCGGTTCCGCTTCACCATCAGCAACGGCGGCTTGACGCGCGCTGAGGCGGTGAAGATGACCGATTTCCTTGATCCGCAGGCGGGCTATGAGCTGAAGCTGGTCAGCACCACCGGCGAAAACATGAACGCCGGCACCGTGCTCAACGGTCACACCATGGTGGCGCGTGCTGTCGGCTGCAGCCAGCCAGCGGCAGACAAGGTGAGCTGCACGTTCACCGACAAGGACTACCTCGGACCGAAGGAGCAGCTGGACTTCGAGCTGCGCTTCAAACTGGTCGATAGAAGTGGCACCACCAATACGGCCACCACACGTGTGAGCTTTGGTGATACTGCGATGGTGTGCTCATCCGGCAGCCAGGAAGAGGCCACGACGCCCAACGGCTATGAGCGCAAGGGCTGGTGCACCAAGGCGGTGCACACGGACAACAACAACAATGCGCGCATCAATGGATCGGTCTGGCCGCGCGGTGATCTGACCGTGAGCAAGACCACCGATCTGCCGCCCGGCAGCAAGATCGATACGGGCGATGTTGTGCCGTTCACCATCACCTTGACCAACAACGGTCCGGATACCGTTGCCCGTCTGCGTATGGTTGATACCTTGCCAAACGGTTTCGAGTGGGTGACCAGCAGCGGTCATATTCCGGTCGCCACGGTCAAGGGAACCGCGAGTATCGCGGGGCCGTTGACGATTCGTGGCAATGCGCCGGCAGCGGGCACAGGCAATGTCTGCTATCTCTCCGGCAGCTCGACCAACCCGATCACCGCCGGTAGCCAGCACCAGCAGATCACCTGTGATCTGCTCGGCAACTTCCCCAATGGCGCTGCCAATGGGGTCGAGGTAAAGCTGTGGGCGCGTCCGGTGCCTGGCGTGTACAGCGGGCCGTATGCAACGCCTGTCAAGAACAAGGTCAAGGTATCGCCGGGACTTGATGAGAATAACGCCGAGGCCTTCAAGGAGCCGGATACCACCAACAACGACGCTGAGTCGGATGTAGAGGTCAAGCAGGCGGCCAGCATTGGCGGGCGCGTGTTCGCCGATGCCAACGACAACGGTGACCAGGATCCCGGTGATGCCGCCATTGCGGGTGTTGAGATCAAGCTGACCGGTGTTGACGCCAACGGCAACAACATCGCAATGACCATGCCGACCAACGGCAGCGGCGATTACCTGTTCAAGAATCTTCCGCCGTCGGACGCAAGCGGCTATACGATCACCCAGAAGCAGCCGAGCGGCTACCCGGTCAATGGCGTAGCCCAGCCCAATACCGTCCGCAACATCCGCAACGGCAGCAGCGTCGGTGTGACCAGCAAGGGCACGGCGTCCAACCCGGACAACGCCACCAGTGTGATCAGCGGTGTGGTGCTGAGCTCGGGTGGTACGGGTGTGATGTTCGATTTCCCCGAGCCGAACGAGCGTCGACTCAGCGGTTTCGTCTACGTCGATCAGGACAACTCGTTGACCTTCAATGCCGGCGATGCGCCGATTGTGGGCGCGACCCTGACCCTGCTTGAGGTGGAAACCGGTCGTGTGCTTCCGCCGGTAACCACGACCAACGCTGGTGCCTATACGTTTACCGGTCTGTCCGCCGGTAAGACTTATGTAGTGGGCGAACCGCTGCCGAGCAGCCCGGCGGGCCTGGTTGATGTGCCCGCAGCCGTGAACCCCGGCAAGATCGGTGGTGTGCTGTGCGTATCCACCGTTTGTATTCCGGGCGCGGGCAGCGCAGCCAATGAAAGCCGGATCAGCGGCATCAAGCTGGCGGCTGGCGACGGTACCGAATTCAACTTCGGCGAAAACCTGAAGGCTCCGATCAGCGGTGTCGTCTTCCTTGACAGGAAGGCGACAGCGGGTGACTTTGATGGTGGCAGCAACGACGTCGGCATTGCCGACGTGGATATCGCCATCAAGGTCAAGGAAAACGGTGCCTGGGTTACCGTCTATACCGGCAAGACCGACGCCAACGGTGCATACAGCTATCTGGATGCGGTTATTGGCAAGGAATACCTGATTGAAGAGGTAGTCCAGCCTGCGGGCCTGGGCCAGAGCGTTACCAATCCGGGCAACTCGATCACGATTGCCAAATTGCCCGTTGCAGGTCAAAGCGGCAACAATTTCGGTGAGAAGGCTGCGGTGCTGTCCGGCGTGGTCTACCTGGATAGCAACAACAACGGTGTACAGGACGGCAGCGAGCCGGGTTTGGCGGGCGTGGTGATCAGCCTCCCGGCCGCGGTCAAGAACGCGCTAGGTGTAGACCACCTGACCGCCACCACCGACGCGAACGGCAACTACAGCTTCCCGGACCTGTTGGCGGGCACCTATACGGTGACGCAGCAGAGTGCACAGCCGGTCTACGATGGTGTAACCACCCACAACGGCAAGACCACCAAGGGCAGTACCGGTGGCACGGCGACTGCGGTGAGCGTGGTCCCGAGCGCCATCAGTGATATCCCGCTGACCGCGGGTGGCAGCTCGGTGCTGAACAACTTCGGCGAAATACTGGTAGCCGCCATCAGCGGTTCGGTCTACGTGGACCGCAACGACAATGGCAGCTTCGACGCCGCCGATGCGGGCAGCACCAACTCGGCGGCCAATGGCGGCATCGAGGGTGTTGTAGTGGTGTTGTATGAAGCTGACGGCACGACCGAGATCACCCGCGTCCGCACCGACGCACAGGGCGGTTACAGCTTCAGCAACCTGCCGACCGGTGTGGGTTACGTGGTCAAGGAACTGCAGCCGACCGGCTATGCCGAAGGCAAGCAGAACAGCAGCAACAGCATCAACATCGCTGCGTTGCCGGTCGCCGGTGTCATCGATCAGAACTTCGGCGAGCTGTTGGGCTCGCTGGCAGGCCTGGTATACGAGGATTTCTCGGGCACTGCGGCGAACAACAACAACGGCCGCCACGATTCCGGTGAGAAGATCATCGGCGGAGTGACCTTGAGGCTGACCGGCACCGATGCCAATGGCACTCCGGTCAATCGCGTTGCGATCAGCGATGCCAGCACCGGCGCTTACAGCTTCGGTGACCTGCTTGCGGGTTCCTACGTCATCACTGAAACCCAGCCGTCGGCCTACATCGATGGCAAGCACACCGTTGGCACCATTGGCGGCAGTGCACAGGGCAGCAATGCGGTGGCCAATATCATCAGTGGCATCACGCTCGCTGCCGGCCAGAGCGGCATCGATTACCTGTTCGGTGAGCTGGCCAATGCGCCCATCAGCGGCACGATCTACATCGACCGCAACAATGATGGCAAGCAGGACGCTGGTGAGCCGGGCATCCCCAACATCAGCCTCACTGTGGAGGTGGAAGACGGCCCGGGCAACTGGGTGAAGGTACCGGGTCCGGCTATCGTCACCGACAACAACGGCTACTACACCTATCCGGAAGCAGTGACCGGCAAGAACTACCGTGTCACCGAAACCCAGCCGAGTGATCTTGGCGATGGCAAGGAGAACGGCACCGTCAATACCGGCAAGCCGAACGTCATCATCATCAACAACCTGCCGTCCACCGGTTCCAGCGGCAACAACTTCGGTGAGATTGCCGCAGTGCTGTCGGGCGCCGTCTATCTGGACAGCAACAACGATGGCGTAAAGGATGCAGGCGAGCCGGGCCTGCCGAATGTGGAAGTCACGCTGCCTGCCGGCACCAAGGATGCCCTGGGCAAGCTGGTTGCCAAGGCGGTCACCGATGCCGATGGCAACTACGTGTTCCAGGACCTGCTGGCGGGCACCTATACGGTGACGCAGCAGGTAGCGCAGCCGGTCTACGGTGGTGCAAGCACCCACAACGGCAAGACCACCCAGGGCAGCACCGGTGGCACTGCATCGCTGGTTGCCGAAACGCCGAGTGCAATCAAGGGTATTCCGTTGCTGCCGGGTGAAAGCTCGGTGGACAACAACTTCGGTGAAGTGCTGGTGGCCGGAATCAGCGGTACGGTCTACGTTGACCGTGACGACAGCGGCAGCTTCGATGCCGGCGATGCCGGCGGCAACAACTCGGCGTCGAATGGTGGCATCGAGGGTGTCGTGGTGGTGTTGTATGCCGCCGACGGCACGACCGAGATCACCCGTACCAAGACCGATGCACAGGGCGCCTATGCGTTCAGCAACCTGCCCACCGGTGTGGATTACGTGGTCAAGGAGCTGCAGCCGACCGGCTACGCCGAAGGCAAGCAGAATCCGGGCAATGAGATCAGCATTGGCAAGCTGCCGGTGGCGGGTGTCAGCGACCAGAACTTCGGTGAGAAGCTGGGTGGCTTGACCGGCGTCGTGTACGAGGACTTCTCGGCAACTGCCGCGGGCAACAACAACGGTATCCAGGACAGCGGCGAAGCCGGTATTGCCGGCGCCACCCTGACCCTGACCGGCACGGATGCGGCGGGCAAGCCTGTCACCCGCACCACCACCACTGACAACAACGGTGCCTACAGCTTTGGTGATCTGCTTGCGGGTAACTACACCATCACCGAGACCCAGCCTGCTGGTTACGAGGACGGCAAGCATCGCGCTGGCAATGCAAGCACTACCGGCAGCAACGCCGTGGCCAATATCCTTTCGGGTATCGGTTTGGATGCAGGCCAGCTGGCCAGCGGTTATCTGTTTGGTGAGCTGAAGAAGGCACCGATCAACGGCACCGTGTATGTCGACCGTAACGATGACGGCAGCCAGGATCCGGGTGAACCGGGTATTCCGGGCGTGAGCATCACCATCACCAGCAACGGCCCGGACGGCGTGCCTGGTGGCGGCGATGACGTCAACGTAACCATCACCACCGGCAGCGACGGCAGCTACAGCTGGCCGGATGCGTTGCCGGGCGTGGACTACACCATCACCGAAACCCAGCCGGCGAATCTGGCCGATGGCAAGGAGAACACCTCCAACGTCATCACCATCACCAACCTGCCGTCGACTGGCTCGGACAACAACAACTTCGGCGAAAAGGCCGCGGTGTTGTCGGGTGTGGTCTATCTGGACAGCAACAACAACGGTATCCAGGACGCCGGTGAGCCGGGCCTGGCCAATGTGGAAGTTGCGTTGCCAGCCAGCATCAAGAACGTGCTTGGCCAGGACGCACTGAAGGCAAGCACCGACGCCAACGGCAACTACGTGTTCCAGGATCTGCTGGCCGGCACCTATGCGGTGACCCAGCAGGCGGCGCAGCCGAGTTACAGCGGCGCGCCGACCATCAACGGCATCACCACCGCTGGCAGCACCGGCGGTGTGGCGACGTCGGTGGCAACCGTGCCCAGCGCGATCAGCGGCATCACCCTGGCTGCGGGCGGCGTGTCCGAGAACAACAACTTCGGCGAAGTGCTGCAGGTGTCGATCTCTGGTGCGGTGTTCCTCGACGTCAACAATGACGGCGCGATGCTGGGTGCGGCCGAGACCGGTCTGGACGGTGTGGTCATCGAACTGAGCGGCGTCGACGATACCGGCGCTACGGTCAGCCTGAGCACCACCACCGACAAGGACGGCAAGTACAGCTTCGAAGGTCTGCGTCCGGGCAAGTACAGCCTAACCGAGCCGACCCAGCCGGCTGGTACCGCCAATGGCATCACCACCGCCGGTAGCGCCGGTGGCACTGCCACGCCGGTCACCACGGTGCCGAGCAAGGTCACCGACATCGACCTGTCGGTGCCGGGCACGGCTTCGGTGGACAACCTGTTCGGTGAAATTCCGCGCAGCAGCGCCATCAGCGGCAAGGTGTGGGAAGACACCAACAATGATGGCGTGGTGGATCCGGGCGAGAAGGGCATCGGTGGTGTGACCGTGGAGCTGGAAGGCACCGCGATCGATGGCACGCCGATCAAGCTCACCGTGACCACCGGCGCAGACGGCAGCTACAGCTTTGACGAGCTGCCGCCGGGCACCTACACCGTGACCGAGCCGAACCAGCCGCCGGGCACCCTGGATGGCAAGACCGTGCCGGGCAGTACCGGTGGTACGGCGACCACACCGGGCACCACACCGTCGAAGATCTCGACGATCGTGGTCGGCGTCAACGAAGCCTCGAAGGACAACAACTTCGGTGAAGTGCCGGTGGGCAGCATTGCCGGCTTCGTCTACAACGACAGCAACGATGACGGCATCAAGCAGAACGACGAAGGTGGCTACGCCATGATCGACGTGGTGCTGACCGGCACCGACGACCTGGGCAACCCGGTCAACGTGCAGGGTGTCACCGATGCGCAGGGTCACTATGTGTTCCAGAACCTGCGCCCGGGCACCTACATCGTGACCGAGCCGACCCAGCCTGCTGAAACCCTCAATGGCCTGACCACCGCCGGCAGCATCGACGGTGTGAAGTCCGGCGCCAAGGTCACCGGCAAGGAAACCGTGCCTTCGCAGATCGACGGCATCGTGCTGAAGCCGGGCAACAACTCGGTGGACAACAACTTCGGCGAGATCGGCGATTCGCCGGACATGCTGGTGAGCAAGTCGTCCAACACGGTGAAGTTCACCGTCAACAACGTGGGCAGCTACACCATCCGCGTGCGTAACGGTGGGCAGAAGCCGTCCTTCGGCGAGTACATCGTCAAGGATCGCCTGCCGGTGGGCTTGACCCTGGCCGAAGTGCCGGCGGGCAACAACTGGACCTGCTCCGGTGCAGTGGGCGATGCACGCTTCGAGTGCCGCAGTTCGGAAGTCGTCAACGTCGGCACCACTTCGTTGTCTGACATCACCGTCAAGGTGCACGTCGGTATCGAGGCTGCCAACGCTGGCACCGTCAACAATGCGGTGCTGATCGAAGGCGGCGGTGAGAATGAGTTCCGTACCCCGACCACCACCGAGCGCAGCACCTTTGAAGGCAACGTCGGCGACCTGCCGGTGTGCGATACCAGCATTACCCAGAACGTCTGCCGCGTGCCCAACCAGGTGCAGCTGTCGTCCTCGGTTGGCGGCACTGTGTGGTTCGATGTCGGTAGCGAGGACACCTTCCTCGACGGCGGCGACGAGCGCCTGCAGTCGTGGATCGTGGAGTTGATGGATTCGGTGACCGGTCTGGTGTCCCAGTCCACCATTACCGCGGTGGATGGCAGCTATCGTTTCGCCGACGTGATCCCGGGCGTGAAGTGGAACATCCAGTTCCGCGATCCGAGCTCCGGCGTGTTATGGGCATGGCCGGTCAACCAGGAAACCGCCGGTGGTATGGGCGTTGGCTGTGACAGCCCGCGTGCGATCGGCAACGACGGCGTCAGTGCCTGCCGTGTCAGTGAGAACGGCACCAGCCAGCTGCAGGTCGTGCTCGAAGCCGGCCAGCATCTGCCGCAGCAGAGCCTGCCGGTGGATCCGTCCGGTGTCGTCTACGACGCAGTTACGCGTGATCCGGTGCCGGGCTCCATCGTCACCCTCGCACCGGTTGGCGTGTGCACCGGCTATGACCCGAAGACCGCCATCCTCAATGCCGGCGCCGGTGGTTACCGCGTGGAAGGCAATGCGGTGTCGATGACGGTTGGCAACAACGGCTATTACCAGTTCATGTTTGGTCCGGCCGCGCCGGCACGTTGCGAGTTCCAGCTGACGGTCACGCCGCCGGGTGGTTACCAGTTCGTGTCGTCGCTGATCCCGGCGGAGACGGGTTCGTTGTCACCACTGGGTGCAGCGGGTAGCAGCCACCTGGTGCAGCCGCAGACCGGTGCACCGACCGGTGCAGTGGGCACGCCTACCCAGTACTGGCTGACCCTGTTCGCAGGTTCGGCTACCGCTGGCATCGTGCACAACCACATCCCGCTGGATACCGCGCAGGCCACTGGCCTGGTCATCACCAAGACCGGTGATCGCCAGACCGCTGAAATCGGTGACACCGTGCAGTACACCATCACCGTGCGGCAGACCGCCGGCAGTGCGATGGCCACCTTGAACGTGGTCGATACGCTGCCGCGTGGCTTCACCTACATCGACGGCACTGGCCGTGTGGGTGGGCGCGCTGTGGAAGATCCGTTCGGCAAGCCGGGCCCGCGTCTGGGCTTCAACCTTGGCCCGATCAACGTCGGCCAGCAGCTGGTGCTGACCTACCGCGTGCGTGTCGGCGTGGGTGCGCAGCAGGGCGATGGCATCAACCGTGCGCAGGCACATGGTTGCTCGATCAGCGGTGGCTGTATCGATCCGGGCACCATGACGCCGGTGCCGGGTTCGGTGCCGTCCAACCGTGCCGAGTACCGCGTGCGCGTCACCGGTGGCGTGTTCACCGAGGAAGCCTGTGTGCTGGGCAAGATCTTCGTGGACTGCAACAACAACCACGTGCAGGACAAGGAAGAGCTGGGTATTCCGGGCGTGCGCATGTACTTCTCCAACGGCACCTGGATGATTTCCGATTCCGAAGGCAAGTACAGCTACTGCGGCCTGCCGCCGCAGAGCCACACCTTGAAGGTGGACCCGTCCACCCTGCCGGTGGGCGCCCGTCTGACCACCAGCAGCAACCGCAACCTGGGCGATGCCGACAGCCTGTTCCTGGACCTGAAGAACGGTGAGCTGCACCGCGCCGACTTCGTCGAGGGCAGCTGCTCCAACCCGCTGCTGGAGCAGGTGAAGGCGCGTCGTACCCAGGGTGAGGTGCGTGCACCGGAAACCGAAACCGGGCAGTCGCAGCTGCGTTTTGACAGCAAGCCGGTCCGTGCGCCGCAGCAGGCCACGGACTCGTCCAACCAGAGGCCGATCGTGCAACCGCGACCCAATCCGCCGTCCGCGGCGGCCCAGCAGGAGGTGCAGCCATGAGCCGCACCGCCCTGCGCAAGATGCCGCGCGTAAGCCTGTTGGCCTGCGCGTTGGCAACTGCTTCATTGCCGTTGATGGCCCAGAACGTGGGCAGCAGCACCCGCTTCACCCCGGTGATCGGTGACAGCACCACGCTGTACCCGCGTTCGCTGACCACCACCGATACGCCGCCGGAAGTGGTGGCGGCGCGCTCGGGCGAAGTGGACTACAGCCGCAATGCCGGTGTTGATCGTGTCTCGGTGGAAGTGGACCGTGACGGTGTGCCAGCCGATGGGCAGACGCCGGTGCACATCACCGTGCATCTGCTCGGCGCCGACGGCAAGCCGCTGGCTGGCAAATCGTTCGTCACCATCGAGAACAGCGGCGGCCGCATTCGCCTGCCGGGTTCGCGTACCGACGAGTTCGGCCCGGGTGCGAGCGACGCCGACAAGGTGATGCCTGGCGTGCAGCTGGAAGTGGAAAACGGTGTTGCCGAGTTCGACCTGATCGCCCCGCATGACCCGCAGGATGTGTTGCTGCGGATTACTGCCGGTGGCGAAACCGCCGAAGGCACGATTGGCTTCCTGCCGGAAATGCGCGAGCTGCTCGCCACCGGCCTGATCGAAGGCGTGCTGAATTTCCGCAACAAGTCCAACGCCAGCCTGATCTCGCCGGTGCAGCACCACGATGCGTTCGACCGCGACATCCGTCGCTGGGAGAAGCAGTTCAACAACGGCAAGGCCAGCGCCTCGGCGCGCACCGCGTTCTTCGTCAAGGGCCGGATCAAGGGCGAGTACCTGCTCACCGCCGCCTATGATTCGGACAAGGATGTGCGTGGCCGCCTGCTGCGCGACATCCAGCCAGAAGAGTTCTATCCGGTCTACGGTGATTCCTCGCTGCGTGGCTTCGATGCTCGCTCGGCCGAGCGCCTGTATGTGCGTGTGGACAACAAGCGCAGCTACCTGCTGTACGGCGATTTCCAGACCGGTGACACCCTGGCGACGACCAGTGGCGTTGGCGGCAGCGGTCCGATCCCGCAGCGCAGCCTGAGCACCTACAACCGCACCGCAACCGGCCTGGGCTGGCACTTTGAAAGTGAGCGCGTGCGTACCAATGTGTTCGCCATCGAGGATTCGCTGCGGCAGATCATCGAAGAGTTCCGCAGCCAGGGCAGTGGCCCGTATGCGCTGCGTAACAATGCGGTGCTGGAAGGCAGCGAGCGCGTCGAGATGATCGTGCGTGACCGCAACCAGCCCTCGCGCATCGTCTCGGTCAAGCCGCTGGCACGTCTGGTGGACTACAGCTTCGAGCCGTTCTCCGGACGCATCCTGCTCAACCAGTTCCTGCCCTCGTTCGACAGCGATCTGAATCCGGTTTCGCTGCGCATCACCTATGAGCTCGATCAGCAGACCGAGAAGTTCTGGGTGGTGGGCGCCGACGGCCAGTTCAAGCTGACCGACAAGTTGGAAGTCGGTGCGTCGGCGGTCGAAGACCAGAATCCGTATGCCGAGTTCAAGATGGGCAGCGTCAACGCTGGCTATCGTTTCGGTCAGAACACCATGCTGGTGGCTGAGTTCGCCCGCACCCAGAGTGAGGTCAACACCAACTCGCTCAACCAGGTCACTTCGCAGGGTTTGAAGGACATTACCGGTCAGGTTGAAGGCGACGCATGGCGCGTTGAGTTCGCCCATGACGGCGACAAGTTCGACGCGCGTCTGTTCGGTGCGCGCACCGATCCGGAGTTCAACAACCAGGCATCACCGCTGTACGGCGGTCGTGGCGAATACAGCGGCCGCATGTCCTATGCGGTTGGCCCGCGCCTGGAGCTGTACGTCGAAGCCCTGCGTAGCGAAGACCGCAACCCGGATGGCGGCAAGCGTGATGCCGGCGGTGCCGGTGTGCGAGTCGCCGCTACCGAGCGTCTGACCCTGGACTTCGGCGTGCGCAGCATCCGCGAAACCATCGGCATCACCTCGCCGTGGTCGAACACCGGCTACGGCCAGTTGTCCGGCCTGACCGGCGGCTTTGCTACCGGTTCGGGCGGCGGCGCACTGGGCTACGGCCAGCAGGCGCTGGATCCGGCTACCGGCCTGATGGTGATCAACAGCGGCAGCAATGGCGACACCATGACCAGCGACTTGCCGGTTGGCACCAAGCTGGAATCGGACAGCGCCCGTGTCGGCGTCGGTTACCGCTTCAACGACAAGTTCAGCGGCGGTGCCGAGTATGAACAGAGCGTCAGCGGTGAAGACCGCAACCGCGTTGCCGCAGGCGTCGACTACCAGGTCTTCGAGCGCAGCCGCCTGTATGGCCGCTACGAGAAGCAGACCGGCCTGACCAGTGCCTACGGCATCACCACCACCGACCGCGAGGCCGATGCACTGGTGTTCGGTATCGACAGCAGCTACATCCGCGACACCCAGGCGTTCTCCGAGTACCGCCTGCGTGATGCGATCAGTGGCCGTGATGTGCAGGCCGCCTCGGGTATCCGCAACAACTGGGATATCGCCAAGGGCCTGCGCCTGAGCAGCTCGATCGAACGCGTCAACGTGGTCGCCGGCGATACCGGCGACAGCACCGGCCTGGCGCTGGCCCTGGATTACAGTGCCAACCCGCTGTGGCGCGGCGCGATCCGTGCCGAGCACCGCATCTCCGAAGACGTGCCGGGCACCACCGACAGCAACGAGGCGTTCACCACCTCACTGTTGCAGTTCATGGTTGCGCGCAAGCTGAGCCGTGATTGGACCTTGTTGGGTCGCAACTACCTGCTGGCCACCAACTACGAAGAGCGCGGCGACGTGCTGCAGGATCGCTTCCAGATCGGCCTGGCTTACCGTGACACCGACCGCAACCGGATCAACGCCTTGATGCGCTACGAGTACAAGCTCGAGCGCGACGAAAGCGGCCTGACCCTGCTCAACGGCGACGTGGTGAGTGGCACCAGCCAGGATGTACGCACCCGTGCGCACATCATCTCCACCCACGCTGACTGGCATCCGTCGCGGCCGTGGTGGCTGACCGGTCGTATAGCCGGAAAGTGGCAGCGCGACCAGTTCGCCTATGGCGACGGCAGCCGCGTCAACAGCAGCTTCAATGCGGTGCAGGTGTCCGGTCGTGTCGTGTACGACATCACCGAAAACTGGGATATCGGTGTGCTCGGCTCCACTTTCCGTGGCCAGTACGGCGGCAACCAGTTTGCCTACGGCATGGAAGTTGGCCGCCTGCTGCGGCAGAACCTGTGGCTGTCGGCCGGTTACAACTGGACCGGTTTTGAAGGCGACAGTGATCTCAATGGCTACGAGTACACGCAGCAGGGTTTCTTCCTGCGCCTGCGCTTCAAGTTCGACGAAGACCTATTCCGTCGGGACCCGGTTCGCTACCGCGACCCGGCCCGCTGAGGACGACACCATGACCGTTATGCACACCAAGAACCGTCCGCTGCGCAGCTTGCTGGCTGTTGCCGTCTTCGCTGTCGCCGGCACTGCCGGCGCCCAGCAGACCCAGCTCAACCCGCAGGCCAAGCGCATCAGCGATGAAGCCATCCATGCTGATCTGCAGTCGTATGAAGCGACCCAGGGCCGCATCCAGGCGTTGAATGATGGTGGTCGCCCGATCCGTGACTACCACCTGTCCAAGGCGCAGTGCTGGCTGGACGTGTCCTTCCACGAATACACCCGCAACGACCGCAGCGCCTTCCCGCAGGAAGCACTGACCGAGTCGGAGAAGCTGATCGTGGACATGGAGAACGGCGTCTCGCCGATCCCCACCGACACCGCTCTGGTCAATGACGCCAAGTACCTGCGTGCCGATCTGTGGCAGCGCCTGAAGGTCATCCACGGCACGCCGGGCTTCGCCTGCGCTGCGCAGAAGGTGGCCTGTGGTGAAGTGGAGCTGGTGCATGCCGGCAACGAGTTCAACCAGCAGCAGTGGCGCCACTCCAAGCCCTACATCCAGATCGCCGAAGACCTGGTCAACGAAGCCGAAACCGCAGCGCGCCTGTGCGGCGTCGATCCGGCTGGCCCGATGGTTGTGCCGGTCGCAGCAGGTCCGCTGATTGCCAACGTGCTGTTCGAGTTCGACCGCGACGGCTACAAGGACATCCGCACCTACTCGCTGGAGAGCGTGGACCGCGCCCTGGCCACCATCGGCAGCGAGAAGCGTGAACTGGCCGGGGTGACCCTGGTTGGCCACGCCGACCGCATGCAGGGCAACGGCTTCGACTACAACCAGGCCCTGTCCGAGCGCCGTGCCAAGACCGTGCGTGAGTTGCTGGTCGGCCGCGGTGTGCCGGCTGACAAGATCCGCTACGAGTACCGTGGTGACACCCAGCAGGTGCAGCAGTGCGACGGCGTCAAGCCGCGTGCGGCACTGCTTGAATGCCTGTTGCCGAACCGCCGCGTGGAAGTGCGGTTTGAATTGGCGCAGTAAATTCAGTGTGATGAATTGATCGACGACGCCCCGGCAATGCCGGGGCGTTGTTCGTTTTGGGGGCAAGTCTCCTCCCGGGTAATCTCCGTGCGCAGGCGATCTGCTCCCTCCCTTGCACCGCAGGTGCAGGGGAGGGTTGGGGAGGGGTAGGCGAGCGCAACTCGAAGCTCCGTGCTTCCGAAGGTACGAACGCGCCAAGCGGAAAGCGCATCCGGCTGCCAGCGCCAAAAGCACCCCTCCCCAACCCTCCCCTGTGCTGCGCACAAGGGAGGGGGTAGACCCCCCAATCCAGCGGAATGGCTACACTGGCCCGGCTAAGTCGCATGGGAACTACCCTTGGTCTCCAGCTGGATCCTGCTCCTGGTCTCACTCTGCTATGCCGCGCTGCTGTTCGGCGTGGCTTGGTGGGGTGATCGTCGCCCGCTGTATCCGGACCGCCCGTGGTTGCGGCCGGTGGTCTACAGCCTGGCGCTGGCGGTCTATTGCTCGTCCTGGACCTTCTACGGTGCGGTCGGCTCGGCGGTGCGCTACGGCATCGGCTATCTGCCTATTTATCTTGGCCCACTGCTGATGCTGATGTTCGGCTGGCGCATCATCGAGCGGCTGGCGCTGATCGCCCGCAGCGAGAACGTGGTCTCCATCGCCGACTTCATCTCCTCGCGTTTCGGGCGCTCGCGGCGGCTGGCGGCGCTGGTCGCACTGATCGCGCTGATCGGCGTGGTGCCGTATCTGGCGCTGCAGTACAAGGCCGTGGCGATGAGCCTGCAGGTGCTGACCGGCGACGCTGCCGGCAAGGGCTTCCTGACCGATCCGGCGCTGTATGTGGCGCTGCTGATGGCCTTGTTCGCCATCCTGTTCGGCACCCGCCAGGTCGATGCCACCGAGCACCACTACGGCATGATGCTGGCCATCGCGGTGGAATCGCTGATCAAGCTGCTGGCGATGGTCGCCATCGGCGTGTTCGCCTATGTGTGGTTGACCGACCGCGGCGACTCGGTGGTGCAGTCGGCACGCGCCTTGTTTGAAGGCATGCCGCCGGTGGGCTTTGTCTCGCAGACCCTGCTCAGTTTTCTTGCCCTGATCTGCTTGCCACGGCAGTTCCACGTGGCGGTGGTTGAATGCGGAAATGCCGCCGATGTGCGCAGTGCACGCTGGATGTTCGGCGGCTATCTGGTGCTGATCTCGCTGATGATCGTGCCTATCGCTACCGCCGGCGCTGCGATGTTTGGCACCGGTTTGGCTTCAGATGACACCTTGGTATTGGCTCTGCCGATGTTCGCCGGCAATACCACGCTCGCTTTGATTGCTTATATCGGCGGTTTCTCCGCGGCTACCGGCATGGTCATCGTGTCCTCGATCGCGCTGGCGACGATGATCAGCAACGACCTGGTGATGCCGCTGCTGCTGCGCCGCAGTGGCGATCACCGCGAGGCCGCCAATGTTGCTTCGCGCGTGCTGTGGATACGGCGCATGGCGATCGTGCTGCTGGCCTTGGTCGCCTATGGCTACTACCGCGGCAGCAACGACGACACCATGCTGGCCGCTTACGGGTTGATGGCCTTCGCGGCGGTGGCGCAGTTCGCACCGGGCCTGCTCGGTGGCCTGTACTGGCGTGGTGCCAGCCGCCGTGGCGTCGAGACCAGCATGCTGGCCGGCTTTGTGGTCTGGGCCTACACCTTGCTGGTGCCTGCACTGAGTCACGGTGGCTGGTTGGATGCGAGCCTGCTGACGGATGGACCGTTCGGTATCGGCTGGCTGCGACCGCAGCAGTTGTTCGGCCTGACCGGTTGGGACCCGCTGACCCATGGCACCTTCTGGTCGCTGCTGATCAATACCGTGACCATGTTGCTGGTGTCGATGCGCTGGCGCCCTGATGTCGCTGAGCGTCTGCGCGCGGCACCGTTCCTGGATCCGTATGCCAAGCGCCCGGTGGTGGCCGGCGACTGGCCGGCGCACGTCAAGGTACGTGATCTGTTGGCCTTGGCAACGCGCGTCATTGGTGACAACCGCGCGCGCCGTTCGTTCGGCGAACAGGCGCAGTTGCTTGGGCGCGAATTCCAACCTGCCGCTGCCGCCGACCGTGTCTGGGTGCAGTTCACCGAACGTCTGCTCGCCGCTTCCATCGGTGCGGCCTCCGCGCGTCTGCTGCTGACCAGCCTGCTGCGCGGCTCGGGCATGGACCTGGGCGAAGTGGTGGCGGTGCTGGACGAAGCTGGGCAGGAACTGCGCTTCAACCGCGAAATTCTTTCCACCACATTGGAAAACATCAGCGCCGGCGTCAGCGTGGTCGATCCGGAAATGCGGCTGACTGCATGGAACCGGCGCTACCAGCAGATGTTTGGTTACCCGGACGGCATGCTCTACGTCGGCCGTCCGGTCGCAGATCTGATCCGCTACAACGCCGAGCGCGGCGAGCTGGGTTCGGGCGATACCGAAGTGCAGATCAATCGCCGCATCGGCTATATGCGCGCCGGTTCGCCACACGTGTTCGAACGTACCGGCGCCGATGGCAAGGTGATCGAGTTGCGTGGTCAGGCCTTGCCCGGTGGCGGCTATGTCACCAGCTACAACGACATCACCGACTTCAAGAACGCCGAGCAGGCGCTGCTGGAAGCCAACGAGACACTGGAGCAGCGTGTAACCGAGCGTTCGCAGGCGGCTGAAGCAGCGCAGCAATCAAAGACGCGCTTCCTTGCTGCGATCAGCCATGACGTGTTGCAGCCCTTGAATGCAGCGCGCCTGTTTGCGTCTGCACTGCGCGACAGCCTGCACGAGACCGACGAGCAGCGGCATCTGGCCGAACGTGTTGATGCTTCCCTGCGCGCGGCCGAGGAGTTGCTGGATGGTCTGCTGGATGTGTCGCGACTTGATGCAGGTGGTTTGCGTCCGACCATCAGCGAGTTCGATGCCAGCGTGCTGGTGCGCGAGCTCGCGGCACAATACACGCCGGTAGCAGCGGGGCGCGGTCTGCGCCTGCATGTGTTTGCACGTACCGCATGGGTGCGCAGTGATCGGCGCCTGTTGCGCCGCGTGCTGCAGAACTTCATGGCCAATGCCTTGCGCTATACCCGCAGCGGCCGCATCGTGCTGGCGCTGCGCGTGCGCGGTGATCAGGTTGAGTTGCAGGTGTGGGATACCGGCCCCGGCATTCCCGAACATCACATGCAGCAGATCTTCAATGAGTTCCATCGCTACCAGCAGCCGTTCGACTGGGGCGAGCAGGGCCTTGGCTTGGGCTTGTCGATCTGCCAACGCATCTCGCGCCTGCTCGATCATGGCTTGAATGCGCGCAGCCAACCCGGCCACGGCAGCATGTTCTCGATCAGCTTGCCGCGCGTGGAGACGCCGGCAGTGCCGTTGCCGACGCCGCGTCAGCAGACCGCCTTCGGTGGTGATGATTCACTGGCCGGCATGCGTGTGCTGTGCGTGGACAACGATCAGGAAATCCTCGACGGCATGCGTGCCTTGCTGGGTCGTTGGAAGGTGGAAGTGATTGCCGCCAGCACGGTGGACATGGCCTTGGAGAAGCTGAGCGAGCAGCCCGACGTGATGCTGGTGGATTACCACCTGCACGACAGGCTTGATGGATTGGATACCTTGCTCGCGTTACGCGAAGCGGCTGGTCGGCCCTTGCCGGGCGCGTTGCTGACCGCCGATGGCCGTGATGAGTTGAAGCGCATGGCCCGCGAGCGCGGCTATCGTGTGTTGACCAAGCCGGTGAAGCCGGCTTCGCTGCGTGCCTTCCTGACCGCATTGAACGACCCGCGCAGGCGTTAGCAAGCAGCAATGTAGTGCCGAGCCATGCTCGGCAGAGGCTTTACCGGCAAAAGCTGCCCTCACCCCAACCCCTCTCCCGCTTCGCAGGAGAGGGGCTTTGAGCAACAGCGGGATCTGTAGTGCCGAGCCATGCTCGGCAGAGGCTTTACCGGTAATGCCCCAGCGCAGCATGGCTGCGCTCTACATTTGGTGCGTCGGCTTCGCGGCTTACGCCGCTCCTACAACAGCGCTCGCTGCACTCAGATGCTCATACAGAATCGCGCAGCCGATGATGATCAGGATCACGCCGCCGATGATCTCCGCGCGCTTGCCAACCAGGGCACCCAAGGCACGGCCGAGCATGATGCCGATGGTCACCATGGTCATCGTGCACAGGCCGATCACCAGCGCCACCACACCGATATGCACATCAAGAAACGCCAAGCCCACGCCGATCGCCATCGCATCGATGCTGGTGGCGAAACCGGTCGCAGCCAGGGTCCAGAAACTCTTGTGCTGTTCGCCGGCTTCGTCCTCATCACCGTCGGCTTCACTTTCGTCATCAGGCTTCAAGCCGGCAATGATCATGTGCGCACCAAGTACGCCAAGCAGGCCGAACGCGATCCAATGATCGAAGGCCTGCACGTACTGCGAGGCAGCACGGCCCAGCAACCAGCCGATGATGGGAGTGATGGCTTCGATCACGCCGAAGATCAAACCCGCGCGTAGTGCGTCGAGCAGGCGAGGTTTGCGCATGGCAGCGCCCTTGCCGACCGCCGCAGCGAAGGCGTCGGTGGACATGGCGAAGCCGATCAGAACAATGGAAATGGGAGGCATCAGGATTACCGGGTCGGGCGGACACAAACGGCATGCGCCGCGCCCAACCGTAGTTGCGCACGCATGCCGCTGGTCTCGCCAACCGGGTCTGGCTGCCCACACCACGGCGCACTGGCCGAGTATGTTGATGTGGGCGCTTCCATTACTGGAAGCAGGCTACTCCCCAAGGGAGCGCGGATTGTAGCAGCAAGCTGGAGCCGCTGTTTGTGGGACGTTTGTAGGAGCGGCGTAAGCCGCGAAGCCGATGGATCCCGGGCTGGCAGACACAACGCCATTCAGGAATCTGGCTTTTCGGCGAATGCTTGCAGAGCCACACACCCGCTATCTGCAGGTTCGGTGGCTTCGCGGCTTACGCCGCTCCTACAAAAGGGCCGAGCTGCAGCTGCTCGGGGCTCAGTCTTCTTCCGGCGGCAGCACGATGGCGTCGTCGTCGATGGCCAGTTTGCCGGCCATCAGCACCGCCTGGGTGCGGTTGGTGACGCCGAGTTTGCGCAGGATGGCGGTGACGTGCGCCTTGATGGTGGCCTCGGAAACGCCCAGGTCATAGGCGATCTGCTTGTTCAGGCGGCCTACGCCGAGCATCTGCAGCACGCGGAACTGCTGCGGGGTCAGTTCGCGCAGGCGTTGGCCGACTTCGCGTTCTTCGTTCGGGGTCGGCGGCACGTTATGCGCCTCAGCCGGAGCCCAGCGCTCGCCATCGAGGATGGTGCCCAGGGCGTGGCCGATGGTGTCCGAATCGGCCGATTTGGGGATGAACCCGAATGCGCCATGGTCCAATGCGCGTCGCATCACCGTGGCTTCCTCGCGTGCGGATACCACCACGATGGGCAGCTGCGGATGCAGCGAACGCAGGTGCACCAACGCGTTGAAGCCTTGCGCGCCGGGCATGTTGAGGTCCATCAGCACCAGATCGGCATCGGGGTGTTGTTCGGCCAGTGCGTACAGCGCTTCCACGCTGTCGGCCTCCATCAGCTGCACGCCGGGTATGACGCGTTGCACCGCACCCTTGAGGGCTTCGCGGAACAGCGGATGGTCATCGGCAATGAGGAGGGTAGGCATATGCGATCCAATGCTGAAGTAAGGGGCGTGACGCCCTTCCGGTGAAACAGGATACCGGTACAGATGCCGATCCACGCCCTCCACACGGACCGACAACCGGGGCACCGTGGTGCCCCGGGTTTGTAACGCTTAGCGAACCTTGCGCTCTTCCACCAGCGATGCGACCACCGACGGATCGGCCAGCGTGGAGGTGTCGCCGAGCTGGTCCGGGGCGTTCTCGGCGATCTTGCGCAGGATGCGGCGCATGATCTTGCCCGAGCGGGTCTTGGGCAGGCCCGGCGCCCACTGCAGGTGATCCGGTGCAGCGATCGGGCCGATTTCCTTGCGCACCCAGGTAATCAGTTCCTTGAGCAGCTCGTCAGTCTGCGCTTCGCCGGCAATCAGGGTGACGTAGGCATAGATGCCCTGGCCCTTGATCTCGTGCGGGAAGCCGACCACGGCAGCTTCGGCAACCTTCGGGTGCGACACCAGCGCGCTTTCCACTTCCGCGGTGCCGATGCGGTGACCGGACACGTTCATCACGTCATCGACGCGACCAGTGATCCAGTAGTAGCCGTCTTCATCGCGACGGCAGCCGTCACCGGTGAAGTAGCTACCCGGATAGGTGCGGAAATAGGTGTCGATGAAACGCTGGTGGTCACCGTAGACAGTGCGCATCTGGCCCGGCCACGAATCACGGATGATCAGGTTGCCTTCGGTGGCGCCTTCCAGCGGCTCACCATCGGCACTGACCAGCGCCGGCTGTACGCCAAAGAACGGCAGCGTTGCCGAGCCCGGCTTGAGGTCGGTTGCACCCGGCAGCGGCGAAATCAGGATGCCGCCGGTTTCGGTCTGCCACCAGGTGTCCACGATCGGGCAGCGTGCATCGCCAACCACGTCGTAGTACCAGCGCCAGGCTTCCGGATTGATCGGCTCACCAACGCTGCCGAGCAGGCGCAGGCTCTTGCGCGAGGTGCGCTTCACTGGTTCCTCGCCGTCGCGCATCAGCGCACGAATGGCGGTGGGCGCGGTGTAGAAGATGGTGACCTGGTGCTTGTCGATCACTTCCCAGAAACGCGACGTGTTCGGGTAGTTCGGCACGCCTTCGAACATCACCGAGGTGGCGCCGTTGGCCAGCGGGCCGTAGACGATGTAGCTGTGGCCGGTGACCCAGCCGACGTCGGCGGTGCACCAGTAGATATCGTCTTCGCGCAGGTCGAACACCGCTTCATGGGTGTAGGCCGCGTACAGCAGGTAGCCACCGGTGGTGTGCAGCACGCCCTTGGGCTTGCCGGTGGAGCCGGAGGTGTAGAGGATGAACAGCGGATCTTCGGCGTTCATGCGCTCGGGTTCGCACTCGGCCGGCTGGGTGTCCACAACATCGTGGAACCAGCGATCGCGTGGGGCCTGCATGTCGACCGCACCACCGGTGTGGCGCACGACCAGCACGGTTTCCACGGTATTGGTGCCGGGCAGCTTCAGCGCGGCATCGACATTGGCCTTCAGCGGCACCTTCTTGCCACCACGCAGGCCTTCGTCGGCGGTGATGATCAGTTTGCTGGCGCAGTCGCCGACGCGGTCGGCAATCGAGTTGGCGGCGAAGCCACCAAACACCACCGAATGGATGGCACCGACGCGGGCGCAGGCCAGCATCGCCACCGCTGCGTCGACGATCATCGGCAGGTAGATGGTGACGCGGTCACCCTTCTTGATGCCGAGGTTGCGCAGCGCATTGCCCAGGCGGCAGACGCGCTCGTGCAGTTCGCGGTAGGTAACCTTCTGCGCGGGGCTGTCCGGGCCATCGGCCTCGAACAGGATGGCGGTCTTGTCGCCGCGCGTGGCCAGCTGCCGGTCAAGGCAGTTGACGCTGACATTGAGTTCGCCGTCCTCGAACCACTTGATGCGGAAATCGTCGAGCTGGTAGTTGACGTTCTTGATCTTGGTCGGCTTCTTGTACCAGTCCAGGCGTTCTGCAGCCTTGGCCCAGAACGCATCGGGGTTTTCGACCGATTCGCGGTACAGCTGTTGGTACGTGTTCTTGTCGATCCGTGCCTTCTCGGCGAACGCGGAATCAACGGGATATACATCAGTCATGGCAACCCTCACCTTTGCACTTGTAACCAATGAATGAGCCCTGTCGTGGGACAGGGCCGGGACACCCCAAGTGTGCCGCATCCACCCCACCTCGCGCTGCATCTTCTGTTAGACGATGGTCGAACAGACGCCTGCTTACGACTAATGGCGAATAGCCGGCCGGCGGCATCGCCGCGCACGCTGGCTGCGACCGTGCAACCGGCGCGGACCGTTCGCCAGCCTGGAGAGAGGCAGTCCCAATGAATCGAAACATGTTGAAAACGGCCCGCCGGCCACTCGCCGCTGCCTTGTTCGTCGCGCTGATTGCGCCGGGCATGGCCTTCGCCGAGACCGCAAAAGAGAAGGCACTGGAGGCGCGCGTCGCTGATCTTGAGCGCCAGGTGCAGCTGCTGCTGTCCACCCAGCAGCAACAGCAGGGCGCCATCGCCCAGACCCAGAGCGAAGTGGTGCAGGTGCGCACTGCGCAGGCCGAGCGCGTCGCCGCGCCTGCCGTGCCGGCCGGCAAGCAGCCGATTCAGCTGACCAGCATCACTCCGGGCGCCGCGCCGGGCACCACCTTCAAGGTCGGTGGCTTCATCAAGGCCGACTTCCTCGCCACGCGTACCGGTGACGGCCAGCTGGCCGACGACGCCACCGGCCGCGCGCTGTATCTGCCCGGCCAGACGCCGGTGCATGGCGCCGGTGGTTCGGGCAAGGCCTCGGACGTGGACTACAACGCCCACGCCAAGTTCTCGCGCTTCAACCTGGGCGTGGACCATGTGGCCGAGAACGGCGACAAGGCCGGCGCGATGGTCGAGATGGATTTCTTCGGCAATTCGCTGGGCAACCAGACCGCGACCAACACCTACGGCGTCACCCTGCGCCACGCCTATATGTACTGGAACAAGTGGTTGGCAGGCCAGACCTGGTCCAACTTCATGGATGCTGCATCGATCCCGGAAGCGGCTGACTTCGTCGGCCCCACCGATGGCGTGATCTTCGTGCGTCAGGCACAGATCCGTTACACCAACGGTGGCTTGAGTGTTGCCTTGGAAAACCCGGAAACCACCACGCTTACCGGCGCCTACAACCCGGTCACCAACAAGTGGAACGTGCCGGCGGTAGCCAACTCCGACCGTGGTTCGATGCCCGACCTGACCGTGCGCTACGGTTGGAAGGGCGACTGGGGCACCTTTGGCGTGGCCGGCCTGGTGCGCCAGCTCAAGCTCGACAACCAGACCACCGGTGCCGATGCCAGCAAGGTCGGCGGCGGCGTCACCCTCGGCGGCAAGTGGCTGATGGGCGATGCCGATACCCTGCATTACCAGCTGACCGGCGGCGAAGGCATTTCGCGCTACATCGGCCTGGGCATCACCGCCGACGGTGGCTATGACGCCATCCGCGACGAGATCGACCCGACCGGCGTGGTTGCCGGCTATGTTGGCTGGCGCCATGCGTTCACGCCGAAGCTGCGCACCAACCTGATCTACGCACGCAGCGACTACGACAACAACGCCTCCATCACCGGTGACCTGGTGACCAAGAGTGTGCAGTCGATCCGCGGCAACATCTTCTACACGCCGATGCCAAAGGTCGATGTCGGTGCCGAGCTGATGTACGGCGTGCGCGAGATCGAGAACGGCAAGAAGGGCGATATCAGCCGCGTGCAGTTCACCACCAAGTACAGCTTCTGACCCATCCGGTAGCGGCGTTGCAGTAGCGCCGCTACCGCGTCTGAAAACGTAGTACGCCCCATCTCCCTACCCCCACGGGGAGCACTCATGTGACCGTCAAGGCATCTCCGCATGCCGTGGCGTTCGTATTCCCAACGCCTGGAGAATTCCGATGAATGCTTCCGTCGATCCCCGTGTAGAGCGGATCGCCTCCAACCCGAAGTACCAACGGCTGCGCAGTACGCGCAACAAGCTGGGTTGGTTCCTGACCATCCTGATGCTGCTGGGGTATTACGGCTATATCGGCCTGATCGCCTTCGACAAGGCCTTCCTGGCCACGCCGATCGGCCCCGGCAAGATCACCACCGTCGGCATTCCGATCGCCTTGGGATTGATGGTGTTCACCATCCTGATCACCGGCTTCTACGTGCGCCGTGCCAACAAGGAATTCGACAAGTTGACCGAAGAGATCGTGGAGGAAGCACAATGAACCACTCCGTCCTCCGATCGGGCGCGCTGCTCGGTCTGCTGATCGCCAGCGGTGCGGCCATGGCCGCCGGCGGCGACATCGGCCAGACCGTGCGCCAGCCGACCAACTGGACCGCGATCATCATGTTCGCGACCTTCGTGGTGTTCACGCTTGGCATCACCAAGTGGGCCGCTGGCCGCACCAAGTCGGCGTCCGACTTCTACACCGCCGGTGGCGGCATCACCGGTTTCCAGAACGGCCTGGCCATCGCCGGTGACTACATGTCGGCGGCCTCGTTCCTCGGCATCACCGCCGCGGTGATGACCAACGGCTATGACGGTTTGATCTACGCATTGGGCTTCCTCGTCGGTTGGCCGATCCTGACCTTCCTGATGGCAGAACGTCTGCGTAACCTCGGCCGCTTCACCTTTGCCGACGTCGCTGGCTACCGCTTCCAGGCAAAGCCCATCCGCATGTTCGCGGCGTCGGGCACGCTGGTGGTGGTGCTGTTCTACCTGATCGCACAGATGGTTGGTGCCGGTGCGTTGATCAAGCTGCTGTTCGGCCTGGACTACTGGATCGCAGTGGCGCTGGTCGGCGTGCTGATGATGGTCTACGTGCTGTTCGGCGGCATGACCGCCACCACCTGGGTGCAGATCATCAAGGCCTGCCTGTTGCTGTCCGGCGTGACCTTCATGGCCGTGATGGTGATGTGGCACTTCAACTTCAGCTTCGAAGCGTTGTTCAGCGAGGCGGTGCGGGTCAAGACCCAGATCGCAGCCAACGGCGGCAAGAGTGCGGAGGAAGCGGCCAGTACCGGCTTGGCGATAATGGGGCCTGGTGGCTTCGTCAAGGATCCGATCTCGGCGATCTCGTTCGGCATGGCACTGATGTTCGGTACCGCCGGCCTGCCGCACATCCTGATGCGCTTCTTCACCGTTCCCGATGCAAAGCAGGCACGCAAGTCGGTGCTGTGGGCAACCACCTGGATCGGATACTTCTACATCCTGATCTTCATCATCGGCTTCGGTGCGATCGCACTGGTGCTGACCAATCCGGAGTACGCGGATCCGGTCACCGGCACCATCCAGGGCGGGCCGAACATGGCAGCCGTGCTGGTCGGCAAGGCCGTTGGCGGCAACCTGTTCATGGGCTTTATCTCGGCCGTGGCGTTCGCCACCATCCTGGCCGTGGTCGCGGGCCTGACGCTGTCCGGTGCATCGGCGGTGTCGCATGACCTGTATGCCACCGTGTTCAAGAAGGGCAACCCGGAGCCTGGCTCGGAGCTGCGTGTTTCGCGCATCACCACCTTGGCATTGGGTGTGATCGCAGTGCTGCTGGGCATCGTGTTCGAGAAGCAGAACGTGGCCTTCATGGTGTCGCTGGCCTTCGCCATCGCCGCATCGGCCAACTTCCCTGTGCTGATCCTGTCGCTGCTGTGGAAGGACTGCACTACCCGCGGTGCGGTGATTGGTGGTTCGTTGGGCCTGGCCTCGTCGCTGATCCTGACCCTACTGTCGCCGTCGGTATGGGTGGACACGCTGGGCAATGCGGCCGGCAGTGCGCCGTTCCCGTACACCAGCCCGGCACTGTTCTCGATGACGATTGCTTTCGTCAGCATCTGGTTCTTCTCGATCACCGACAAGAGCAAGAACGCACAGGCCGAGCGTGCTGCCTACCCGGCACAGGAAGTCCGTGCCGAGACCGGCATTGGTGCGAGCAAGGCTTCGTCGCACTGATTGCTTGAGTAATACGTAGTGCAAAGGCCGCCTCCGTAAGGGGGCGGCTTTTTTGTGCGCGGAGAGCACCCCTCCCCAGCCCTCCCCTTCGCTGCGCGAAAGGGAGGGGGCAAAAGCGGCGCGCAAAGGGGGGCTGACAGGTCACGCGCTCTGCTCCCTCCCTTGCGCAACGCGCAGGGGAGGGTTGGGGAGGGGTAGCTCCACCGCCTTCGCGCCCCGAGTTTGCGCAGCACATCACGCCAACTTTGCTTCACGTCGGCTCGCAGCTGGGTTTACAGTGGCCGCTGATCTTGGGGAGGCACCATGGATCCACAGACCGATGGTTCAAACACATTGCAGCAGCGGCTGACGCAGCTGCGCAGCGCCTGGCAGCAGCACAAGCCGGATTACGCGCAGCGCCGCGACGACCTGCGCCGCTTGCGCGCCGCGTTCAAGGCACGCATTCCGGAAATGGCCGAAGCGATCGCTGCCGACTTCGGTCATCGCTCGAAACACGAATCGGTGATCGCCGATGGCATGACTGTGACTGGCGAGATCGATCACTTGCTCTCGCACCTGCGTGGCTGGATGAAGCCGGAGCGGATTGGTGTTGGCTGGCGCTTCTGGCCGGCACGGGCGCAGGTGCGACCGGTGCCGGTGGGTGTGGTCGGGGTGATCTCGCCGTGGAACTACCCGGTCAATCTGGCGCTGGTGCCGTTGGCGACCGCGATCGCCGCTGGCAACCATGTGATGCTCAAGCCGTCCGAGCACACGCCGAACAGTTCGGCTTTCCTGCAGTCGGTGTTGGCCGAGGTGTTTCCGGCAGACCGGGTGGCGGTGGTGCAGGGCGATGCCGGTGTGGCCTCGGCGTTCTCGGGCCTGCCGTTCGACCATCTGGTGTTCACCGGTTCCACCGCGATTGGCCGCAAGGTGATGGCGGCCGCCGCGCAGCATCTGACGCCGTTGACCTTGGAGTTGGGCGGCAAGTCACCGGCGCTGGTGGCAGCGGATTATCCGGTGGAAGGTGCAGCAGCACGCCTGGCCACCGGCAAGTGGTTCAACGCCGGCCAGACCTGCATCGCGCCGGACTATGTGTTGATCGACGAAGCTCGAGTGGATGCACTTGTGGCTGCGCTGCGTGCGCAGGTGCGGCTGCGCTACGGCGACTTCAGCGATGCGGCTGATTACAGCCGCATCATCAACGAAGGCCAGTACCAGCGCCTGCTGGGCTATGTGGATGACGCGCGTGCGCGTGGCTTGCAGGTATTGCCGCTGGCCGATATCGATGGCGAGCGCTCGCGACGTGAACGCTTGTTTCCACCAACCTTGATCCTGCAGCCTGGCGATGACGCGACGGTGATGCAGGACGAGATCTTCGGGCCGATCCTGCCGATCCGCAGCTATCGCTCGTTGGACGAGGCCATCGCCACCATCAATGGTCGCGACCGGCCCTTGGCCCTGTATCCCTTCAGCCATGACAAGGTGACGGTGGAAAAGATCGTCGGCCAGACCATTGCCGGTGGCGTCACCGTCAACGACACCTTGCTGCATTTCGCTATCAATGGTTTGCCGTTTGGTGGCGTTGGAGCGAGTGGTATGGGTGCTTATCACGGCAAGGCCGGCTTCGATGCGATGAGCAAACGTTTGCCGGTGCTGTGGCAGACCCGCCGGGCCGGCAGTGATCTGCTGCGGCCGCCTTACACACGGGTCGCGCGTTTCATCGAGATGATTTCGCGCTGAGGTAGAAAAGCCGCAACCAGGCACAGGGGGCCGGCTGCGGTGACCCCGGCACGAGGGAGAGGGAGCCGGGTGTCGAAAAGCGGGGTGAGAACAAAGCCTGCAAGTAGCATGCGATCTGAAAGCCCCTCTCCCGCGCGCGGGAGAGTGGTTGGGGTGAGGGCGCTCTGAAAGCACGTGGAGCAAACGCTTTTAAAGCTCTAAAAGCTTTCAGAGCTTCCCCTCATCCGCCCCTTCGGGGCACCTTCTCCCGCAGGCGGGAGAAGGGAGACACCAGGCAATGTGAAGTCTGTTGGGCCAGCCTCAGCCGCCCAACTCATCCAAAATCCGCTGACGCAGCGTCTGCAGATCCTTCGCAAACGCATCAATACCAGTAGCCAGCTTCTCGGTGGCCATCGGATCAGCCGCCATATCCGCATCGAACTTGGCCTCATCAATCGCAGCGACGTTCACCGCCTCGGCAACACCGGCCACCAGCTTGCGCGGCAGCGCGCCGAAATCAGCATCCAGCTTCTTCAGCAGGTCCGGCGAGATCGTCAGACGGTCACAGCCAGCCAGCGCTTCGATCTGCGCGGTCGAACGGAACGAGGCGCCCATCACCACGGGGTTGGAGCCGCGGCGCTTGAACTCGGCAAACACGCCGCGCACGAACACCACGCCCGGGTCTTCATCAATGCTGGCCGGGGTCTGGCCGTTGGCCACGTACCAATCGAGGATGCGGCCGACGAACGGCGAGATCAGGAAGGAGCCGGCTTCCGAGCAGGCCAGCGCCTGGGTCGGGTTGAAGATCAGGGTCAGGTTGCAGTCGATACCTTCGGCCTGCAGCACGCGCGCAGCTTCCACGCCGGCCCAGGTGGCGGCGATCTTGATCAGCACCTTGCTGCGCGGCACGCCGGCCGCTTCGTACATGGCGATGAACTCGCGCGCCTTGGCAATCGTCGCCTCGGTGTTGTGCGCCTGGTCGGCATCCACTTCGGTGGAGACACGGCCCGGCACCAGCTCGGCCAGCATCGTGCCGACGCCAACGGTCAAGCGGTCGACCACGGCATTGGCGATGACCTGCTTGTCGCCGGATTGGGCGCGGCCCCATTGCAGCTCGCGCTCGATCAGGCCGGCATAGACCGGCAGATCGAGGGCTTTCTTCACCAGCGTCGGGTTGGTGGTGCAGTCGACCGGACGCAGGCGCTTGATGGCGTCGTAATCACCGGTGTCGGCGACGACGACGGACAGTTCGCGCAGCTGCGCGAGCTTGGATGCAGTGCTCATGATGTGCTCTGGATCAGGCGGTGGTGTCGCCAGCATCGGCGGCGGCGATGACAGCGGCGGTGTCCTGGTCGAAGGTCGGCGCGGCGAATGGCTGCGGGCCGGGGGTGCGACCAAACACGATGGGACGGGTGATGCCGCGGTAGCTGCCCAGCAAGGGGTGCTGCAGCGTGGTGATCATTTCTTCGGCCAGCACCTGCGGGTGCTCGAACATGTCCTCGACCTTGCGCGCGGCCGCGCACGGCACTTCTTCGCCGAACAGCGCTTCCCATTCCAGCGCGCTGCGTGCAGCCAGTGCTGCATGCAGCTTGGCCAGCAGTTCGTCGGAATGCTCGGCGCGCTTGCGCACGGTGTCGTAGCGCGGATCGCTGCCCATTGCCGGCAGGCCGATCTTGTCGCACAGCGCCTGCCAGAAGCGCGGCGTATTGGCCGAGATGTACAGATGGCCCTGCGCGGTCGGGTGGATGCCGGTGACACCGCCCGAGCGCATGTCGCGGCCCACGCCTTCCGGCTCGCCTTCGGCCCAGATCATTCGTGCCGACTGCATGGTCAGCGCGCTGCGCAGCAGCGACACGCCGACATACTGGCCTTCGCCACTGCGTTCGCGCTCGAACAGCGCCGAGGACACACCGGCAGCCACCAGCGCGGCGGCGTAGTAGTCGACCACCGAGCCGTACAGGATCTCCGGCGCGCCGCCGGGCTTGCCCTGCATCGCGCACATGCCGGTCATGGTCTGCAGCACCTGGTCGTAGCCGGCCTTGTCCTTGAGCGGACCGTCCTCGCCGTAACCGGTAACCGCGCAGTACACCAGGCGCGGGTTGATCTTGTTCAGGCTGTCGAAATCGATGCCCAGACGGGCCGGCACGCTGGGGCGGAAGTTGTGCACCAGCACGTCGGCCTCGCGCACCAGGCGCATCAGCACCGCGCGCTGGTCGGCTTCCTTCAGGTCCAGCACCACACCGCGCTTGGAGCGGTTCACGCCGAGGAAGGCGCGGCTTTCAGCTTCCAGCGTGGACGGGTACTTGCGCAGGTTGTCGCCAACCGGCGGTTCCACCTTGATGACCTCGGCGCCTTGGTCGGCCAGCAGGGTGCAACCGTACGGCCCGGCGATATAGGCGCTCAGGTCCAGCACACGCACGCCGCTGAGCGGACCACGGGCACCATCGCGCTGGGCGATGTCGAACGGAGATGGGTTGTTGCTTGCTGACATGGGCTGCACTCGAATCCTTGATTGCAGTTTCCTCCCGGTGGATGGGAAGAAACATATCGTGCGGGTATTTTCAGCGAGGACAAAAAGCAGGTATCGCGGTGTCATCGCCTTCAAAACCACCGCTGCCTTCACAGTTTCTGGTGACAGGCAGCGATGACAGGCTTATTGCGGGGCCAGTGACAGCCAGCTCAGGCGCCAGACGTCGTGCTCGCGGCCACCACAGCGGTAATAGGGCTCGAACACCAGCGGCGCGCGGCATTCCAGCTGCATCGTCACCGGCGCGCCTTCACCCTCATCCTGGCCAACCTGCAGCCAGCGCGAAGGATCACCTTCCGGCAGCTTCACGGTTTCATCGGTCTTGAAGCCATCGATCAGCGTGGTCGCATAGACCAGCGGGCCGTAGCTCAAGCCGACGTATTCCCAGCGCAGCACTTCCTGCGCCACCGGCGAGCCGTCGGGTGCACGCGATTCCTGCACATTGATGTTGGCGGCGCGGTGCAGCTGCGGCTGCATCGGCAGCTGCACGCTGACCAGATCGCCGGCCTGCCATTGCCGCTGCAGCTGCACGTAGCCATCGGCGCCAACCTGCACCGGCACGTTGAGGCCATTGACCTGGATGCGTGCATCCCCGGCCCAGGCCGGGATGCGCAGGCCGATGCCGAAGCTGGCACTGTGCTCGGGCGTCACCCGCAGGCTGATATCGCCGTTGAACGGATAGCGGGTCTGCTGCTGCAGCACCACCGTGCCGGCGTCTGCATGCTGGAGCGTGGCTTCGCCGGCCCCGTACAGGTTCACCCGCAACCCGCCGTCGGCAGCGACGCCATAGGCGACCTGCGGCAGCTCTTCCACCGCCATCGCGCCGGACGACTTGCAGCAACGCCAGTACGTCGTATGCACGCGCTTGCCGTTGGGGAAGGTGTAGTAACACCAGTCCTCGCCGTTCGGCGCCATCGCTGCCAGCAGGTCGTTGTAGGCAGTGCGCTCCAGCTCGTCGGCGTAGCGTGCGTGGCCGCTGATGGCCAGCAGCTCGCGGTTGAGCTGCATCCACGCCAGCACCGAGCAGGTCTCCACATACGCCTGCGGGAAGAACGTGCGCGGTGCGTTGAACACTTCGCGCGAGCGATGGGCCACGCCGCCCCACGGGCCGCCACCCAGGGTCAGATGCTGCTCGCGGATGTTGTTCCACAGGTTATCGATGGCCAGCTTGTAATCGGCCTTGCCGGTGGCCTTGTACAGCTTGGCCAGACCAACAAGGTTCCACGACAGCTGGTAAGCCTTGCCGGTGGCGATGAAGGCGGCATCTTCGTTGGCGATGCCCTTGTCGAGCAGGGCCAGGCGCGGATTGGCGTTGGCCTGCTGCAGGATCTTTTCGGCCAGCGCCAGATAGCGCGGCTCACCGGTGACCAGGTACAGATCCGCCGCCGGGTCCAGCAGTACCGTCGCCGACATGCCGTGGTGGTTGCCCAGGGTGGTGATGTCGATGCCCGATTCCAGCGCCTGCCAGCACAGGTCGGCGATGCGCCGCGCGGCCTGCAGGTAACTGTCATCGCCCAGCGCACGCCAGGTCTCCAGAAAACCCAGGATCAGGTAGCTGTGGGTCCAGATGTCCCAGGTGCGCAGCGCCGGTTCGCCGTTCCAGCTCTCGGGCTTGGGCGGCTGCGGCACGGTGAAGCGACGGTCGGCGGCATAGTTGCCGAGATAGCCGTCGGCATCCTGCTGGCTGATCAGCCAATCAGCGACGCGGCGCAGATTGGTTTCCAGCTCGGGTTGGTTGCCCTGGGCAACGGCACGCGCAGTGGCCGACAGCCACTTGCCGGCGTGCTCGCCGTACCAGTCACCTTCCTGGTTCTGCTGCTTGTGCGCCTGGCCGAAGATGCTGATCGACGGGCTGGCTTCATCGACGATGAAATGGCTGAGGCGGCCGCTGCGGTTGGCCGCCAGCATCTGCCCGAACACACCGTCGAGTTTTACCGCTGCCGGTGTGATCAGTTGCTGGCCGCTGCTGATGGCCGCGGTCATGCCGCGTCCACCACGCAACGGAAGCCGAGCATGCCGCTGCGGTCCTTGGCCGGTGCCATCAGCAGGTACTTGCCGTGCTGGTCCAGGCGGTAGGCCTGCGGGAAATACCAATGCGAGGTCTGCGGTTGGTAGCTGGAGCCACCGCGCAGGATCGCCGCACGGGTGTGCTCGTCGACGAACTCATCGGTCCACTGCCACACGTTGCCGACCAGATCCTCGACGCCGAACGGGCTGGCGCCCTGCGGATGCGCATCGACATCGGCCGGGGCCAGCAGGCGGCGGCCACGGTTGACCTGCGGCACGCGGCTCTGGTCCCAGTCATTGCCCCATGGGTAGGTGCGGCCATCGTTGCCCTGCGCGGCGTACTGCCACTCCCATTCGTGCGGCAGACGCTTGCCAGCCCACGCAGCGTAGGCACGCGCGTCTTCCAGCGACACCCAGATCACCGGCTTGTTGTCCCAGCCGGCGCGCGGTGCGCCATCCACCCAATGGGCGAGGAAGTTGATGTCATCGGCCGGGTGATAGCCGGTGGCATCGATGAAGGCCTTGAACTGCGCATTGGTGACCGGATGGCGATCGATATGGAACGCCTGCATCTGCATCAGCTTGCGATGGTGACGGCGCGGGCAGTCTTCCCACGGGAACTGCACGTCCTGGCCGGCCCAGTTGAAGCCTTCGATCTCGACACCGCCAACGGCGAACACGAACTCGCCAGCCGGGATGGTGACCATGCCCTGCGGCGCGGCAGCCTGCGCGGTGGTGGCGGGAATCTCGCGCAGCTGCTGCGGGATTGCCTTCCATGCGCCGGAGAAGCTGTTGAGCGGTTGTTCGGCGCGTTTGGCAGCTTCGATCAGGAACGCATCCAGGCCTTCAATGGCAACGCCAGCCTGCACGCTCAGCACCGCAGCAAAGCCACGCGCTTCCATCGGCAGCTCGATGATGGCCACGCCATCACGCACGGCCGGTGACAGCTCAACGCCATGCCAGACATCGTAGTAACGGGTGCCGTCCACATGCGGCAGGCCGATCTGCTCACCGTTGACCGCGTATTCGTTGCGGTTGATGAAGGTATGCAGGCACTGGCCGTCGACCGGGAACTTGCTGGCGAAGATGCCGCCCTGGTAGCAGACCTGGTAGGGCTCCCAGTCCATGGCCACGATCAGCGCCGGGAACTGGCGGTAGATGGCGGCGATGCGGCGCAGGGTTTCACCATCACGCGCGGTGAACTGGTTCCAGATGCCCCAGATGTTTTCCCAGGCGTTGTAGCCGATGCCGTTGAAGAAGCAGTACTGCAGGTCGTGGTTGCGGTTGCGGCCCCAGCGATTCTCGTAGTTGACCATGTGGCGCGGCTCCAGCCACTTCCACTTGGACACCGGCGGCACCGGGCCGTCGGGCGCCTTCTTGCCCCAACTCTGCACGTTCCAGATCAGCTGCTCTTCCGAGCTGATGGTGGATTCGGGCTGCACCACCACCGGGTTGCCGTTGGCATCGCAGGCATCGAAGAACGCGCGCGGTACGCCGTTGAAGGTGTCGCCGTTGATGCCGTCGGCGCCGGTGGCCTTGATGATCTCAGCCAAGCCATCCCAATGCGTCACGCCCGGATCGCGGGTGCCGTGGTCCCATGGCTTGGCCGGCAGGAACACGCGCACGCCGCGCTTCTGGAACGCCTTTACCGCAGCGGTCAAACCTTCGAGGCCGCCTGGCAGCGTGTGCGCCAGATCGAACTGGTTGCGGTCGTCGATACCAATGTTCGGGTAGATGTACCAGATCAATACCGAGTCCAGCCCGCCGAAGCGTTCGATCAGGTCGTCCAGGTACTTGTCGACGGTGTACTGCGCGGTTTCCACGTCGAAGAAATAGCGGTCCTCGACCATCATCTGCGCGTGCACGAAGTTGCGCTGCGCCCACTGCAGGTCCGGGCGACGGTAGTTCACGTCGGTATAGCCGATGCGCACCAGGTGTTCCTGGCGCCAGTCCTTCAGCTCGGTCAACCAGTCGGCGGCGCTGGCATTGGCATCGATCATCCAGCTGCCGATGTCGGCGAACGGCCACGCCGGCGCCTTGCCCGGGGTGGGCAAGTAGCGGCCGGTGGTGACGTGCGAGAACTTGTACTCGGTGTGGATCACCTCACGCCCATGATCGGGGGAATCGTAGTCGTAGTCGGGGGCGGGGTAGGGGGAGGTCATGGCAGTCATCCAACAAAAGCGGGGGAGTTTGTAACGGTTACAGCGCGCACCATGCCGCAAGCGCGGCATGGGCGTCGGTGCCGGGCAGGCGGCTGGCATCGGCCAGCAATGCCTGCACTTCGGCGTGTTCGGGAATACTGGATTGTGCACCCAGGCGTGTGCAGGCCAGTGCCGAGGCGGCGCTGGCGGCAAGCAGGGCCTGCTGCAGCGGTTCATCGCGGGCGAGCAGCGCGACCAAGGTGCCGCAGAAGGTGTCGCCTGCGGCGGTGGTATCTAGCGGTGAAATGGAGAATGCGGGCTGCAGCAGGATCTCGCCATCGATGCGGGCCAGGCAGCCGCGCGCGCCGAGGGTGACGATCACGCAGGGCACTTCAAGTCGTGCCAAGCCGGTGGCCAGGTCCGGCGGATTGCCGGCAACCACGGCCAGCTCACCTTCGTTGACGATCAGCATGTCCAGCTGTGCCAGCAGTTCGGCCGGCAGCACCTGCGCCGGTGCGGCGTTCAATGCAACTTTCACCCCAGCAGCGCGGGCGGCGGCGGCATAGGCCTGCACCGAGGCCAACGGCGACTCCAGTTGCAGCAGCAGCCATTGCACGCCATCCAGCGACGGCAGGTGCTCCGGCAGCAGTGCCATGTTGGCGCCGGGCGCGACGGTGATGGCGTTCTCGGCATCGTCGGACAGGCAGATGAAGGCGGTACCGGTCGGCAGCTGCACATCACGCACGGTATGCAGCATCACGCCGGCATCATTCAACGAGGCTTCGATCGGCTTGGCGAAATCATCGGCACCCAGCGCGAGCAGCATCTGCGTGGCAGCGCCGCCGGCACGCGCGCAGGCAACGGCCTGGTTTGCACCCTTGCCACCGGGGAAGGTGCGGAATTCGCGGCCGAGCACGGTTTCGCCCGGTGCCGGCACATGCGCCGCACGCACAACGAAATCAAGATTGGCCGAGCCGGCGACAAGAACGGTGGAACTCATGGAATAGCCTGATAAACGAGGTTGTAGAAACGGGTGGAAGGCGAGGCGAGGGCTTTGTCACCGCTGGGCAGGTATTGCATCAGCAGGATCGCCACCAGCTTCTCCTTGCGGTCGATGGTGAAATACGTCGATGCGGCACCAGACCAGCCGAACTGACCAACGCTGCCGAGCTTGCCGCGATAGGCCGGATCAGTGACCACATAGCCACCCAGGCCGAAGCCTTCGCCCGCGCTTTCGCCGCGAATCGTCGGCTCGAAACCACCGAGCTGGTCGCTCATCATCAGCTCGACGGTCTTGCGCGAGAGCAGCTGCTGCTTACCGCTGCGGCCATCATCGAGCAGCATATGGGCGAATTTCAGGTAATCGGCGGCGGTGGAGTACAAGCCGCCGGCACCGCTGTCGTAGCCCTTCAGGCGCACGCCCGGATTGCGCGCGCTGAGCGTGTCGGCCACGCGCAGGCTGCCATCGTCATTGCTGGTTGGCAGTTCGACCACGCGGCCACGCTGCGCCAGCGGCACTTCAAAACCGGTGTCGTGCATCGCCAGCGGGCTGAAGATGCGTTGTTGCAGGAACTGCGCGAACGGTTGCCCGCTGACCACTTCGACCACGCGCGCCAGCAAATCGGTATTGCTGCCTTCGTAGTGGAAGTGGGTGCCGGGCGCATCGGCCAATGGCAGCGCAGCCAGGCGACGTGCAACGTCCTGCAGCGAGGTGGCGCTGTCCACATCGGCGGCGGTCAGCAGCTTGGTCGCCACCCGGTGCGTATCCGACGCTGCGGCAAAGCCGCTGGTATGGGTAAGCAGGTGACGCAGGGTGATCGCTCGCGACGTTGCCTCGGTCTGCGGGCTCTGCACGTCGCCACCGACTACGACCTGACGATTGGAAAACTCAGGCAGATAGCGTGACAGCGGATCATCCAATGACAGCTTGCCTTCTTCCAGCAGCATCAGCACGGCGACCGAGGTCACCGGCTTGGTCATCGAATAGATGCGGAAGATGCTGTCGGCCTGCATCGGCCGAGTGCCAGCGCTGTCGGCCTGGCCGTAGTGGTTCTGGAACGCGATCCTGCCATCGTGCTCGATGATGGCGACCGCGCCAGGGAACTGGCCCGACGCGGTGCTTGCCTGCAGAAAGCTGTCCAGCCGCTGCCAGCGCTCATCAGCGTGCAGCAGTGGTGCGGACAGGCACAGCAGGAGTGCGACGCCGCTGCGCAGCCAGCGGTGGCTGCGCGGTGTTGCGATGTGGTGTTGCATGGCGGGCACTCCTGCGTTCATCAGCGGAACGCATACGAATAGCTCAGCGACACCACACGGCCGCGACCGGCCCAGTAGTTCTGCCAGCCATCGCCCTGCGAGCCGCTGAGGATGTAGTACTTGTTGAACAGGTTGTCCACGCCCAGCGAGAACGTGCCGAAGCGCCCGGAATCATAGTTCACACCCAGATCCCACAGCGTGTAGCCGTTGATCTTTTCGTCGTAGTCGTATTCTTCGCCGTCGTACGGACGCACTGCCGAGCTGGTCAGGTGACGATCACGCAGCATGCTGACGCCCAGGGTGGCATCCAGATTGGGCAGGGCCTTCCACACCAGCGCCATGTTGATCTTGTCGGGCGTCGCATCGAAGATGCCCATCGGCTTCTTCAGCGGGCCGGCGTCGTAGCGACCCTGCGGGTCCGGGCCCCAGAACGAGGTCCAGCCGCGCAGGTGGGTGTACAGGCCGGTCATCTTGAAGGTGTCGGTGAAACGGAATTCGCCGGTGAGCTCGATGCCTTTGATGTCGGTCGGGGCGCGGGTCATGATGAAGTCGCTGGTCAGCGGGTCTACTTCCAGCGATGCACCGAAGTCCGAGGTGGAGTGGTACCAGCTGCCGCTCAGCGCACCGCGTGAACCACGCCAGTTGAAGCCGATGTCGATGTTGTCGACGATGATCGCCTGCAGGTCGAGGATGCCGGCCACCGATTGACCGGTGTAGTTCACGTTGCGCAGCGGGATGCCGATGTCCGGCAGGGTGAAGCCCTTGCTATAGGCGGTGAACAACGAGAATTCATCGGTGACGCGCCAGATCGCACCCAGGTTGGGCAGGTTGGCGGTGTAGTCCAGGGTGCCGCCTTCGACGAACACGCTGTTGCGGTAGGCCACGGTGGTGTAGCTGTCGATGTCGAGCTTGCCGTTCTCGCGGCGGAAGCCGCCGCTGACCGTTACCGGGCCGATATCCCAGGACAGCTGCGCGTACGGCGCCACGCTGCGGTAGTCCATCGGTGGCACCCAGACGCGGTCGGTCATCACCAGCCGCTGTTGCGCTACGTCCTGCACGAAATCCACACCGGTATGCAGTTCCAAACCGTCCACGGCGAAGATGCTGGGGCGCGTCCACGAGGTGCGCAGGCCTTTCTTCTTCGATTGGATTTCGGACTGATCGAAGATGCGATCGGCATCGTCGGCCGGTGCCGGCTTCACCAGCTGGCGATCGGCGCCGTTCTCCGGCAGAAAGCGCATGCCCTGCTTGGCCTGGAAGCCGACCAGGTCGAGCGTGCCGCCGTAGAAGTCGTTGTGGGTGTACTGCAGGCTGTACTGGATGAACTTGTTGAGCGCGTCGCGCTGGCCATCGATATGGCCCTTGATCGAGGTGTTCGGTACCGGCGTGTCGCAGGGCGGCCAGTCGTTGGGGCCTTTGCAGCCGACCAGCTGGATATAGTCGCCGTTGCCGTCGATGTTGAAGTTGCTGTAGGTCGCCTGCAGGCGCTGTTCGCCGTCTTCACCGAAGTTGTAGCCGCCCTTCACGTACAGGTTGCGCGACTGCGAATCGGCCAGCGAACCGCTGGAATTCATGCCGATGCTGCGGCCCTTGGCGTCATAGGCCATGCCGCGCTCAAGCTGCGAGACGCTGGCCAGGAAGTCGTAGCTGTCCTGCTTGATCGCATGGCTCAGGCCCAGCTTCCAGCCGACGCTGTCGTCGTTGAACTGGGTCTGGTAGCGGGCGCTGATGGTGGTCTCGCTGCCGATCTGCTCAGGCACCTTGGAGATGTAATTGATCACGCCACCGGTGGCGCCGATGCCTTCGGCAGCGGACGGGCCATTGATGACTTCGATGCGGCCGATCACGCCCATGTCGGTGAAGGTGCCGTTGCGGGTGCCTTCGCGCAGTGGCGAGCCCTGCGGGATGCTGTCGAACAGACGCAGTGGAATGCGCCCACGCAGCGACTCACCGGAGTTGGTCATCGCCTGCGAAGATTCGGCATAGCCGGGAATGGTGCGCGCCAGTACCGCGGTGTTGTCCTCGGTGATGATCAGCGACTGCTTGATCTCTTCCGGGGTGATGATGGTGATCGCGCCGGGGATCTTGTCCACCGCCTTGGGCGCACGTACGCCGGTGACGATGACCCGATCAAGGTCGGTAGCTTTCTTGTCCTGCGCGCGCTTGCCAGCGCTGCGACTGTCGTCTTCGTTTGCTGCCTGCATCTGCTGGGCCTGCACGCTGCTGCTTATAGCCGCGGCCAGAACCAGAACCCCCAACGCTACCGGTACCTTTTTCATGTTGTTTATCTCGTTTTTGTTTTAGATAAGACGTGCATGAACTGCTGCCGCGGACTGCGGCATTCCGATACTTCTGTTGGCTGCTGCATCCCTCCCGACGCAACTCCCCGACAAAGCCAGCCTAGGCGTGGACAGGGGTGCATTGAAGGCGGGGGGGCTAGCTTCAGACGTGAGGTTTTGTTGCTTGAAACAAGCTGCGGTTTTTTCTTGCGGTGCAACAAGAAAGGTTTTCTTGTTGCTGCGGGCCGTTGCTCTTGTAGGAGCGGCGTCAGCCGCGAAGCAGGCCATCGTTCCGGCAACGAGATGTTTGCAATTGCAGGATGTGCGGGAGCGGTTGCTTTCTCCAGCTTCGCGGCGTACGCCGCTCCTACAAACCACAAACAACAAAAGAAAACGGCGCCACAGTTGCCTGTGGCGCCGCTTTCAAACTGCAGCTATCAGAACTTGAACGTGTGGGTCAGCGACACCATCCGGCCACGGCCGGAGAAGTAGTTCTGCCAGCCCGGCAGCTGCGACCAGGTCAGCACGTACTGCTTGTCGAACAGGTTCTCGACGCCCAGTGCCAGCTGGCCATAACGGCCGATGTCGTAGTTCACGCTCAGGTCCCACAGCGCGTAGCCATAGGTGTTCTCTTCGTTCTTGTAGACCGCGTTGTTGGCCGGATTGACGAAGGTCTCACGCAGGTCGCGGCTGAAGGTCTTGCTGACACCCAGGGTTGCGTTGAGGGTATCGGTCGGGGTCCAGGTCACCGAGGCATTTACCTTGTCCGGCGAGATGTCGAGGATGCCCATTTCCTTCTTCAGGCCTGAGCCCGGGTAGTACTGGGTCTGGCCGCGGATGCGCGAGTACAGGAAGCTGGCCTTCCACTGCTCGTTGAAGGTCCAGGCGCTGTTCAACTCGAAGCCCTCGATCTCGACCGGTGCGCGGGTCAGGATGAAGTCGTCGGTGGCCTTGTCGATGGTCAGGGTGGAACCGAAGTCCGAGGTCGAGCGGTACACGGATGCACCAACCTGGCCCTGGGCACCGCGCCAGTTGAAGCCGATTTCCTTGTTCTCGGTGATCAGCGGCTGCAGATCAGCGATGCAGGACACGGCCTTGCACGGGCTGCTGGCCTGGATGTTGCGCAGCGGGATGCCGACGTTGGCGATGCCGAAGCCTTCGGAGTACGAAGCGAACACCGACCACTGGTCGGTGATGCGCCAGATCGCACCGAAGTTGGGCATGTTGGCCTTGTAATCCATCTTGCCGCCCTGCACCGGGGTGTGGTCGCGGAAGGCAACGGTGGTGTAGCTGTCGATTTCCAGCTGGCCATCTTCGCGACGGATGCCGGCATCCAGCGTCACCGGGCCGATGTCCCAGCTCAGCTGCGCATACGGCGCGATGCTGGTGTACTTCATCGGCGGAACCCACAGGCGGTTGGTCAACGCCAGGCGCTGCTCGGCGGTGTCTTCCACCAGGTCCAGGCCGGCACGCAGGCGCAGGCCTTCCACCTTGAACAGCTCGCCATAGGCGTAGCCGAAGCGCAGGCCCTTCTTCTCGCTGTTGATTTCCGACTGGTCCCAGATACGCAGGGCGTCATCGGTCGGGGCCGGCTTGGTTAGCTGGCGGTCGTCGCCGTTTTCCGGCACGTAGCGCATGGCCTGCTCGGCCCAGTACGCATCAACGCTCAGGTCGCCGCCGAAGAAGTCGGCATTGGTGTACTTCACCGCGAACTGTTCGAAATCGTTGAACTCGGCCAGCGAACCAGCAATCGAGCCCTTTTCGGCGGTATTGGTGGTCGGCTTGGTGCAGCCGAGGTCACCGGCACGGCAACCTTCCACTGGAATGTAGTTGTGCTTGCCGCCGATGTGGAAGTTGCTGTAGCTGGCCTGGATGCGCTGCATCTGGCCTTCGCCAAAGTTGTAGCCACCCTTCATGAACAGGTTCTTGCTGTACGAATCGGACAGCGAGCCGGAGGTGTTCAGGCCAACGCGGCGGCCGTCGCCGTCGTAGGCGATGCCACGGTCGATGTAAGCGCCGCTGATCAGGTAGTCGACCGCGTCGCCCTTGAAGGCGTGGGTGACGCCGATCTTGGACTGCGCGCTGTCGTCCTTGAACTGGCTGCTGTAACGGGTGGTGACGGTGGTTTCGTGGCCAGCCACATCCGGGTTCTTGGACAGGTAGTTGATCACGCCACCGGCGCCGCCGATGCCCTCAGCGGCGGACGGGCCATTGATGACTTCGATCCGGCCGATCACGCCCATGTCGGTGAAGGTGCCGTTGCGGCTGCCTTCGCGCAGTGGCGAGCCCTGCGGCACGCCGTCGAACAGGCGCAGCGCGACGCGACCGCGCAGGGTCTCACCGGAGTTGCTCATCGCCTGCGAGGATTCGGAATAGCCTGGCACCATGCGTGCGAGCACGGCGGTGGCGTCTTCAGTCAGGTTCAAGGTGCGCTGCACCTGCTCCGGGCTGATCAGGGTGACAGCACCCGGTACCTTGTCGATGGCAACCGGAGTGCGGGTACCGGTGACGATCACCTGGTCCAGCGTGGTTGCGGCGTCTTGTGCAAAGGCCGGACTCATCGCGCTGGCGAGCAGCACGGCGCTGATGGCGGCCGAAAGTGGCTTGATCATGTTGTTCTCTCCCCCAGGTTTGAATGTGTGACGCGACCGGCCTGGGAGCCGGCAGAGCCAAAATGCGTTGGGGACTAGCGCCCCTTTGATCCTGCCGTTTGTTGCTTTCGGTCCCCGACCAGGCGGGCACCGGGCGCAACTCCGACGTTGGGCGAAGCCTAGGCGGCACCCCGGCGCGATAGAAGCGCACCTGTGTATGTTCAAAGCCTAGGGTTTGTTGCGATTGGTCTTTGCATAGGTAGTGCCGAGCCATGCTCGGCAGGGGCTTCACCGGGATGTATCCGGCAGGCGGCGTCCCATGTGTAGGAGTGGCGTAAGCCGCGAAGCCACCGAAAATTCAGAAGCGGAAGGGCTTACCCCTCCCCAACCCTCCCCTTTGCTACGCAAAAGGGAGGGAGCTGTAGTGCCGAGCCATGCTCGGCAGAGGCCTTACCAGGAAATCCAGCAGGACCGGGAAGGCCCTTGCCGAGCATGGCTCGGCACTACACGGAATTGTTTTCAATCCGTAGGCTGCAACAACGCCGTGCGTGCCTCGTCCAGCAGCACATTGACCTGACGCAGGCGCACCGATGAGCGCGACCAGACCATGCCGATACGGCGCGGCTCGCTGGGCTCGGGCAGGGGAATGCGCACCACCGAAATGCCTTCCGGCCACGGCTTGGCCCAATCCGGCACCAGCGACACGCCGAGGCCGCGATCGACCATCACCGCGATCGCGTTGAGCGCATTCAGCTCGAACCGTTCACGCGGCACGATGCCGGCCTTGCGCAGGTATTCGTCGGCCTGGCGTCCACCCCATTCGTGGCGGTCGTAGCGGATCAGCGGTTCTTCGCGCAGCAGCTGGTGCGGGTCGGCACCGGCCATGCGCGCCGGCGCCAGCACCACCAGCGGCTCTTCGCGCAGCAGCTGCCAGTCGCAGGTCTTGGGCAGCGAGAACGGGGCCTGCAGCACCATCGCCGCATCCAGATCACCCGCTTCCACCGCGCCGTACAGGTCGGACGAATAACCGGGTTTGATGAAGACATTGATCTCGGGGAACTTGGCCACCATCCGCGCCAGGATGTCCGGCACCAGCCCGCCCAGCGCGGTAGGGCAGGCGCCCAGCCGCAATTCGCCAGCCATGCCGCTTTCGTTGGCCACACTGCGCAGATCAGCCACGCCACGCAGCAGGTCGCGCGCGCGCTGGAGGATGCGCGCACCTTCCTCGGTGACGCTGACGGTGCGGCCAGCGCGGGCGATCAGTGGTGCGCCCAGCTCGCGTTCCAGCGTGCGGATCTGCTGGGCGACGGCGGCCGGGGTGATGTGCAGCATGCGTGCCGCCGCGGCCATGGAGCCACGGTCGACCACGGTGACGAAGGTATTGAGAAACTGGGTTTCCACGCGATTAGACCTCTCAGCTGCGCGCCAAACTACACCAGCGGGCGCGGCGGCGCGATGCGACCAACGTCATGGTCTTTGCCGGATCTGGCGCCACGCCGCCGCGGATCAAGGCCGCAGCGGCGCGCAGGCCCGCCTTCACACCGCGTCCTGCTTGTAGATGGTCAGGCCCTTCAGCGAGCGGTTCGGGGCCGGGAAGAACAGGCTGGCCACATAGCCGATCACGATGCACAGGAAGATCGAGATGGCCAGGTAGAAGTACGGATGCACCAGGCTGTACCACCAGGCCACAAAGGTCAGCACGATGCTGGAGGCCACGCCGATTGCCACGCCGGCGGAGTTGGCGCGGCGGGTGAACATGCCCAGCGTATAGGCACCAGCGAAGCCACCGCCGAGCAGGCCGGCCAGTTCGATCGACACATCGAACAGCGAGTGGATGTCGTAGCGGGTCATGATCAGCGCCAGACCAATCGCGGTCAGGCCGACCAGCACCGTGGAGATTTCGGCGAACAGCACGCTCTTGCGCGGGGTCGGGTTCTTGGCGATGCGCTCGTAGAAGTCGACCGAGATCAGCGTGGCGACGCTGTTCATGATGCTCGACAAGGTCGCCATCGCCGCAGAGAACACGCCGGCGATGATCAGGCCGGTGACGCCCGGCGGCAGCTCGGCGGCGATGAACAGCGGGAAGGTCGCATCGATCGGCAGCAGCGGGTCAAGGCGCTGCGGGTTGTTCTTGTAGAACACCCACAATGCAGTGCCGATGCCGTAGAAGATGAAGCCGCCCGGGATCATGATCGCAGCGAAGGCCCAGATCGAACGGCCGGCTTCCTTGTCCGACTTGGTGGCCAGGGTGCGCTGCATCAGCACCTGGTCCTTGGGGAAGGTCAGCACCACGTCGAACACGACCAGGAAGATGAAGCCCCACACCGTGGCCTTGGTCAGGTCGAAGCTGAAATCGAACAGCTTGGTCTTGTCTTCCATCGCCGCGGTGGCGACGAACTCGCCGAAGCCACCCTTCAACGTCCACACGATGAACAGGATGGCGAAGATCGCGCCGCCCATTTTCACGATCACCTGCACGAAGTCGGTCCATATCACCGCCTTCATGCCGCCCATCGCGGTGTAGAGGATGGTGAACACGCCCATCATCATGATGCTCCACACCACGCTGATGCCGGTGATGGTGGCGATGGCCAATGCCGGCAGGAACAGCACCACGCTCATGCGCGCACCGATCTGCATGACGATGCACAGCGCGCTGGCGAGCATGCGGATGGCCGGATGGAAGCGGGTTTCCAGGTAGGAGAACACGCTCATCAAATCCAGCCGACGCAGCAGCGGCACGATCCACACCGCCACGAACATCAGCCCCAGCACCGCGATCAGGTTGTTGGTCAGGTATTGCCAGTTGGTCTCGAAGGCCTTGGCCGGAATGGCGATGAAGCTGATCGAGCTGGTGTTGGTGGCGTACAAGCTCACGCCCGCTGCCCAGAACGGAATGCTGCGGCCACCGACGAAGAAGTCGGCGGTGCTGGCGCGCTTCTCGCGGAAGTAGAAGTAGGCGCCCATGCCCAGCATCGCGCCGAGGTAGATGATGATCACCGTCCAGTCCATCCAGCCCAGCAGATGCTTGCCGCTCTGCAGTTCAAAGGTATGCAGGCTGCCATCAGCGTTCGCCCAGGCCAGACCATTGCCCCAGCTGGCGCTGGCAACGGGTGCCTTGGCATCGGTATCGGCCAGATCGGCCCAGGCGCTGGTGATGGTGTGGAAAGTACGCGCGTGGCTGTTGCCGGTCGCGTCGGTCACCTGCATCAACAAGTGCGCCTGGCCGAGTGCACGCAGCGAACCCGGGACCACGTCGCCACCAATGGCCGGCAGGCTGTGCCAGCCCTTTTCAGCGTTCCAACGCAGCAGCTGCTGTGCGCCGTTGTTGCCGACTACCGCGTACAGCGCGCCCTTCTGCGCCTGCAGTGCGGCCGCTGCGGCAGCGCCCGGCCAGATCGGCTGCGGCTGCCATTGCGCAGCATCAGCCGGCTTTTTGTACAGCTGGGTCACGCCGCTATCGTCGACACCGGCTACGAACAGTGCGGCATCCAGGGCGGCTGCATGCGCATTGCTCAACGGCGTTGGCAAGGACAGTGACTGGCCCTTGCCCAGCGTTCCGCCCTTGAGGGTGATCTGCTGCAGCTGATTGCTGTGGCTGGCATCCGGGCCGCTCAGCACCCAGGTTTTTTCGCCGTTGCGAACGATGTCCTGGATGGGCTCGTTGCTGATACCGGTGGCCGGCGTCCACGCCTTGCCGTTCTTGTCCAACAGCCACGCCTTGTCACCGGAGCGGGCCAGCAGGTGGCCGTCGACATCCAGCAACTGCTGCACAGGTGCAGCGTCGGGCAGAGCCGGCAACGCGCCGGACTTCACTGCATTCAAACTCTCTTCGGCGGCCGCCGTACCAGCAAGGGTCAGCAAGGTGGTGACAACGAGCAGGCGGAAGCCGAGCGAGAAGCGATGCGACAGCGCGGCGAGCGCAGTGGCCATGGGCGTGGGCATGGATGGAACCCCGGTAATGAACGGCGTGGCGGTGAACCGCCAAGTGGAAAGATCAGGCGCGCAGGGCGCCGGCGAGCAGGGCTTCGGCCCGGCGCAGGTAAGGCACATCGATCATGCGTCCCTCGAACAGGAACGCACCGCGGCCCAGATCGCTGGCCGCCCGCGCGGCGGCAACAATACGCCGCGCTTCGTCCAGCTCGGCCTCGGCCACGCTGAAAATCGTATTGGCCTGGCCCACCTGACGCGGATGGATGCAGCTCTTGCCGATATAGCCCAGCTGCTGCGCGAGCATGGCCTCGGTACGGAAGCCCTCGGCATCGGCCACATCCGGCCAAGCCCCGTCACAGGCAAACACGCCGGCTTCGGTGGCGGCCATTTTCACCGCGAACAGTACCGCGTGCACATTGGCCGGGGTGCGGGCGATGCCATTGGGCGCGAACAGATCGCCCAAGCCCAGCTGCAAGCCGGCCACGCGCGGATGCGCGCCAGCCAGCTCGGCGGCCAAGCGCAGGCCACGCGGGGTTTCGATGTTCAGCAGCAGGCCGATCTGGCGGGTCACGCCATTGGCGGCCTCGGCCCGTTCCAGCGCAACGACCACCTGACGCACCTGCGCCGCCGATTCCACCTTGGGAATATTGAGCAGCCACAGGCCGGGCACCGCCATCGCGGCCAGATCGGCGGCGAAGTGCGGGCTGTCGGTGGCATTGGTGCGGACGATCAGCAGCTTGTTGCTGGCAAGCACATCGGCGCGGACGAGGAAGCTGGCGATGTTTGCGCGCGCCACCTGTTTGCCGGCTTCGGGGACGGAATCCTCCAAATCGAAGGACAGAGCATCGGCCGCACTGGCCAAGGCCTTGTCGAACAGTTCCGGACGTGCGCCGGGCACAAACAGCTTGCTACGCATGGCTTCCCCTCACTTTGAGAGGCAGTCTGCGCGAATCGGAACGCTGAAAAAGTGTATTCCCCGACATTCACCCGATAGGTTTTGTTGTGGTTTGCGGGGTTTGGCGGGTGGGGTGAAGCAACAAAAAGTTGGAAGTCTCCCTTCCCCCTTGCGGGGGAAGGTGCCCGAAGGGCGGAAGGGGGGCGCTTTTGACGTTGTCTCAGTTGCGGGAAAGCAAGCCGAAGCGGCGGGAGGGCCAAAGCCAAAGCCAAAGCCAAAGCCAAAGCCAAAGCACCCCTCCCCAACCCTCCCCTTGGCCTGCGGCCAAAGGGAGGGAGCAGATTGCCGCAGCACGCGGCAATGCTGGGTATCAAGCAATGCTGCCGGCACCAGCGCCGTCCCTCCCCCGCTTGCGAGGGTATCCAGGAAGGATCGGGACGCTATTTCTTCAACGCCCGACGCCGGCCAGCAAATTGAACCTCTCACGATGGTGCCGCAGATAGCCACCCAGGTCGGGGGAGGGCTTTTTCAGCAAGGGCGCAGGTAGGCCCAGTGCTTTGCACTCCTCAGAAGTAATGGCCGCGCTCACCAACATGGCGCCATCTTCGTCAAAACTGATCAGCCGGGCATCAAACAGGGCATCAAGATTGGCGGTCAGCATCAGGCCGTTATGGGGATCAAGTCGTTCCTGATTGTCAGAATCCCGCCAAGGCTTGCAGTGTGAGGCACGCAGCAACGCGGCTACGCCACAACCTGTCACCGCGCATGCGCCATCCCATACACGCATCAGGTCGTTGCGGTACCTGCCTTGGCCTAAACGTGCATCCACCAACGTGCTGCGGGTGGTCGGTGTGCTGCCATCTCCTTCTACTTGGAGCTCATCCAGGTCTTGCTGCAAGGCGACGGCATTGTCCCGCGGTGCGGAGAATGCGGTTATAGAAATGCGGTCGGCCAGACGCATATACCTGTCGTTGTTGATCTCGGTGACATCCCCAAGCTGGATCAGCGTGCTCGGGTCAAAGTGCTCAATACGCCTGTCGGGGCCAACACCATTTTCGCAGATCACCGCATAGGCCGTGTAGCCCTTTTCAATCAAGCCCAGATGGCGCTCACGCTCAGACCAGCCATTGCGATTTGCGCGGTTCTGGCCCAATACGCGGATCCACCGGGCACCTTCTCTTTCAAGGATGTCGTCACTCCACAGACGCAGAAAAACGTGGCGTCGGGCTTCGTCTACCGCACCCCATGACCAGCGCTCGTTTCTGACCGGCGCGAACAGCACGTCGCGGAAGAAAGCGTTGATGCGCATGTCCCCCACGGATGCAGCGGGATCCAGGTCGGTGTTCCCGGTTTCATCCTCGGCAGCGGCTGGTTCTGCGAGTTTCACAATTTCAGGCGCGGTAAAAGGCTCGAAGGCGTAGTTCATCTGCGCGAGCAATCCTTCCGCGCGTGCGATGAGGGCGGGATCGAAGTGCTTGCGCCACTCGGTTTCCACAATCAGCGCTTCGCAGGTGAGGTCAAGACGCCTCAGCTCCCAAAGCCGGGTAAACCCATCCGATGGCTTGCCGGTGGCCAACACGCGTTGCACGGTTTCAAAGCCGCCATGTTGTTCGAGCATGCGTTTGAACTGGTTGGGCTTGTAACCCAGTTTTTCCGCCTGGGATACGGCATTTCGCAGCAGTTGGGTAAAGGCTTCGTTTTCACGCAGGTCCATGGCGACAAGTTCCGTTTGCAGAAGGAATGGGGGAAAAGAACCGGATTAGATTTATGAGGTTGCTTTTGCTGCTCTACCGCGTTTGGGTTTTGGATCGGCGGCGCGCTGGGCGGCAATGCGCTCCAGCAGCACGCTGGCCGGTTCGTCATTCGGATCCTGCGGTACAAGCTCGCCACGGAAGGCCTTGGCGAGGATGCTTTGGGTCAGCGCATCGACGCGCTGGCGGGCATCGGCCAAGCGGGCTTCGAGTTGGTCGGCGAAGGCGAAAAGCTGTTCGACGCGGCGGACGATTTCGGTTTGTTCGGCAATAGAAGGAAAAGGTATTGGCAGCTCTTTCAAGATGCCTAAGTTCAAGATCTCCATGGTTCCGCCATGGCTGAATCGTCTGAAGAATCCGTGAGCAATTGGGCTATCCAGATACACCTTTAAGTAGTCCCTGCTCACGTCAGGGTGCGCGCTAATTTTTACGAGTCGAGGGTTGATAATTCCAGTTTCTGCCTTCTCGGATAGGACAAGAACCTTGCCGATCGTCCCTACCAGACTGATAAGAATATCTCCCGCACCTACGCGGCACGCCTGAAGGTCACGAAACTTATCCTCATCAATGAAGTAAGTAATAAGTTCCTCATTGCCCGAAATCACGTGCTCTTGGCCGTAGACCTTATGTCCGGTCTGTACACAATCAGATTTCTTAAGTGCGGATCCGAAAGGCCCTGCCTTCAAGGCATTATTTTCATTTCTACAAATCTGGCTGAAGCATACCCATTCCCATGAATTACAAGGAAGTGGATAGAGTTCTTCCACTGCATCAAAACACCCGGCGCTAGCTTTAAGAAGTTTTCGGGCTTTCAGGCCGCTCCGCTCCACAGCAATTTCATTGAGTAGGATTTTAACGTTAATCAACTCATTGACTCCTCGCCATCCTTCAGTCAGGCGCCCAGAAACTGCAGAGGCAAGGACGGACTGACGAAAGCGCTTAATCAACGAGGGTAAGGTGTCGAGGCGTGCCTTGAGGGTGCCCACCTGAGCCAGCATGTCGTCGAGTGCTGTAGTGATACGCACTTGTTCGGCTGACGGTGGAACGGGCAATGCAATGCCTCCAAGATTCCCTCTGGATATTCTTTTCCGGGTTGTTCCAGAGGCTTTGCTCTCGATTTCGAGCCTGAATTCAGGAGCGTTTATGAAGTGCATGAGCCACTTGTTTGAGATGCCCGTAGCTCCAATACGAATTGCAGCAACATCAACAACTGTAAGACAGCGCTGTCCTATTGCCGGCATCAGGCAGGCTCTACCAAGCGGTGCTGGCATTCTCGCGACCAGAACGTCGCCTTCTTTGAGTTCTGTACAGTTCAATCGATCAAACTGTTCGTCGTTCAAGAATCGAGATGATTTGTTGAGGAAAACGCCATCTCCGATATCGGCAAGCTGGAGGAGACGGTTGGCACCTTCGGGATCTTGGTCTTTGCTCTCGACCCAGTCACCGTCGGTGAATAGTCCTTCGCTTCCGATAAGGTCGTTGATGGTTGCGGTGGCCCACCATTTAGGCAATTCAGTCACGCGCTACTTCCCCCAGAACATCGTCTATACCCAGTACTTGCGCCAGCAGCTGTTTCTGCTGGTTGGCCTCATCGACCGCACCTAAAGCTTGCATCAACGCATCCAACTCGCGCAGTGCCTCGCTCAGCTCCGCCATCGCCTGCGCGGCCAGCTCTTCCGGCGGCGGCAGATTTGCCGCATCCACCGCATCGGCATCCTTCAACCAGCTGATATCCAACGAGTCACCCCGTTCGGCGATCTGCGCGCGGGTAAAGCAACGGAAGCGGCCTTCTTCACCTTCATCCACGCGCGGGCTGCTGCCATCGCGGTCAGCGCCATATGCATCTTCAAATGGCTTCAGATGCGTGGGGCCGAACGGCGTGCGTTTGCCAAAGGACGGCATATTGCTGCGCAGGTCATAGACCCACACTTGCTGGGTACAGCCGGTGTCCTGCTTGGGATTGCTGGCGCTGCCCTTGCGGAAGAACAGCACATTGGTCTTTACACCTTGCGCATAGAAGATGCCGGTAGGCAGGCGCAGGATGGTGTGCAGCTCGCACTTGTCCATCAGGTCGCGGCGCACATCGGTGCCGACGCCGGCTTCAAACAGCACGTTGTCCGGCAGCACGACCGCAGCGCGGCCATGTGGTTTCAGGTTGCGGTAAATGTGCTGCAGGAAGGCCAGCTGCTTGTTGCTGGTGACAAACGGCAGGTCGTCGCGGCTTGGGCCGCCGCCGCCCTTGGCGGTGCCGAATGGCGGGTTGGACAGGATCACATCGGCGCGCGGCAGGGTGGTGCCCAGACTGCCCAAGCTGTTGCCCAGCAGCACCACGCCTTCGCCTTCGCCTTGCATGCCGTGCAGCAGGCAGTTCATCAGCGCCAGGCGGCGGGTGCCCGGTACCAGTTCCACGCCGGTATAGGCCTTGGTGCGCTGGAACTTGCGTGATTTGTCGGTGACCTTGGGTCCGTACAGATCATCGTGCTCGGCCTTGATATAGGCGTCGGCGGCGATGAGAAAGCCTGCGGTGCCGGCAGCCGGATCCTGAATGGTTTCGCCCAGCTGCGGTTGGATGCAGCGCACGATGCTGTCGATCAAGGGGCGCGGGGTGAAGTACTGGCCGGCACCGGACTTGGTCTCGCCTGCATTCTTTTCCAGCAGGCCTTCGTACAGATCACCCAGCCCGTCCTGACGGGCGGAGAACCAATCCAGCCCGTCCAGGCTCTTGATCAGCTGCTCCAGATGGCGCGGCTCTTTCAGGCGTGTCTGCGCATCGGTGTAGATGGCGGCCACCATCAGGTCGCTGTTCTGGCTGAGGTTGAGCAGCATCTGCTTGTAGAAGGTATGCAGCGGCACGCCCGACTTGCTAGTCAGGTCGGGCCAGCGTGCACCTTTGGGCAGGCGGTGCTCGAAATTGTCGTTGGACTGGGCCTGCTCGTACTCCATCTTCACGAACAGCAGCAGCACCAGCTCGGTGACGTAATCGCTGTAGTTGATGCCGTCATCGCGGAGGATGTCGCACAGGCTCCACAGCTTGGCGACGATATCGTTGTTGGTCATTGGCTGCCGTCTCCTGACGGGATTGCGTTGCCGGCAGTGCCGGGCAGGTTGATTTGATAACGGGTGCTGCGACCGCCGCCGGGCAGGCGCCGCAGGCAGCCCTTGTCCAGCAGGTCGGTCAGGTGGCGGGTGGCGGTGGCTTTGGAGACCTTGGCCACGGCCTGGTATTGGGAGGCGTTGATGCCATTGGCAAAGCCGCGTTCACCGCCATCGAGCAGGCGGTTGAGCACCTTGGCCTGTTCGGTGCTCAAGGCTTGCTGTGCATGCAGTTGCCAGAAGCGAGCCTTGTCGATGACACGTTGTATGCGGGCCAAGGCCTGCTGCAGGCTGTGCAGCAAGGTCTGCAGGAACCAATGCAGCCAGGCGCTGATGTCCAGACCGCCGCGTTGGCTGGCTTCCAGGATGCGGTAGTAGCCTTTGCGGTCGTCCAGGATGCTGGCCGACATGGCGTATAGGCGGGCGATACCCGGCGCGGCTTGGGCAAGGGCCAGATCGGTGATGGCGCGGGTGAGACGGCCATTGCCGTCGTCGAACGGGTGCAGGGTGACAAACCAGAAATGGGCGATGCCGGCGCGCAGCAGCGGATCCAGTGCGGGGTCGTCGCTGCTGGCTGCAAACCATGCAAGGAAGTGCTGCAGCTGTTCGTCCAGCCCTTGCCGCGGCGGTGCCTGGAAATGCACGGTGGGCCGGTCGATGCGACCCGATACCACCTGCATGGGCTCGTCGCCACGCAGCTGACCAATGCGGATCCGCAGTGGCAGCAGGCCGTCATGGCCGGCAAACAGCAGGGCGTGCCAACGCAGCAGGCGCGGCAGATTCAGTGGTTTGCTCACATCGCCGGTGGCATCGAGCATCAGTTCGGCCACGCCTTCGGCGCGGGCGCTGTGCGGGGCCGGTTCGGCCGCGTCGGGGATGCCAAGACGCCGGGCCAGTGAGGAGCGCACCGAGCCGACATTGAGGTTTTCGCCCTCGATGGCGGAGGAGGTGACGATGTTCTGCAGCAGGGTATCCAGTGCCTGCCGCCCATCTTCGGGCAGCACCCCGGCCAAGGCGCTCAGCTGGCCTTGGGCCTGCTGGCACTGGCGTAGCAGCGGCGCCAGCGCAGCGTCCTGATGGACAAAGGCTGGCCAGTCCGGCTGTTGCCAGATCCAGAGCGGCGGGGCGGGGGCTTGGCTGGCATCCATGAGCCGAATAATAACGCTATTCGGCTCAGTCGATGAGCCGAATAGGCCTGTTTAGTGATCGGATTCGGCTCATCGCAGGCGGGGCAGGGCTCAAGCCACCTCCTCCCATACCGCCTCTTTGAACTGCTCGATCAGCTGGTCCAGCTGGCCGGCAAACACGGTATCGAGCAGCTTGACCCCACCATCCGGTGCGCAGGCGTGCTGGATGCTGTCGCGGTCGATCACCACCTCGGTCACCAATTGGTTGGCAAGGCGTTTGAGCCAGCGTTGCTGCACGGGGGTCCAGCTGCGGCTGACGAGGATGCGATCCAGCGCCCTGTGCACGCGCTGCTCGTAAGGCAGCAGCGCCTCGCCGATGGCGGCCCGACGGATATAGCCGATGATGCCGGCGGCAATATCGCGGTTGGACTGCTGGCGCTCGGCGCTGTGCAGGTGGGCCTCGTTGTAGCCCTTGCCATCCAGCAGCAGGCGCACCTCACGCAGTTGTTCGCGGGTAAGGTCGCGCGGGCGGTTGACCACGGCTGCAAGTGCAGCGGACTGGTTGAGCTGGGAACGGATGAAATCGGTAAAGCTTTCCAGGTAGTCGGCGGGCTTCTGGTTATTGCCGCCGTAGCTCACCTCGCGCAGCAGCAGCGTGTCGGTGTGATGGGAAATGATGGGGTATTGCTCGCTGGCCAGCAGTGCACGCAGCTCGTCGATCTGTGCTTCCAGCGCCGGCAGGCGGGTGGCGATGAAGCTGGCGGCCTGCTCTGGGCCCAGACCGTGCAGGTGCTGGTGCAGCTTGGCCGGCTCAACGCCCCAGGCGGTTTCCAGTTGTTCCAGTTGCTTGCGCAGCGGTTCGCGGTTCTGTGCCTTGTGGCTGGCACGGCGCAATACGCGCATCAGCTTCTGGCTGAGCTGGTCCAGCACATCCTGGGCGTGGCTGCCGGCCTCGGGGCTGGAGCCCGGTTGATGGCTGCGCGGGTCCTGCAACTCGTGCAGCAGCTGGCCGACGCTGATGTTGGGGTCTTTGACCAGCGGCCGCATGGTATCCACCGCCTCCAGTGCTTCGTATAGACGTACCGGGTCGTAGATGCGGAATACGGTCTTGCCGATGTCATCGCAGCGGCGGGTAGCGCGGCCCTTCATCTGTTCGTAGAGAATGCGCGAGCGCACCCGGCGCATGAACACCAGGTTGGTGATGGCTGGCACGTCGATGCCGGTGGTCAGCAAGTCCACGGTAATGGCGACGCTGGGCAGGCGCTCGGTCTTGTAGCGGCGTATCACCTTGGCCACTTCGTCGGTGCGGCCGGTGATGACCTGCACGGCGGCCTGGTTCCACTCCTCGCCGTAGACCTTGTGGAAGGCCGCGTTGAGCAGATTGCACACACGCACGGCATGCACCTGGTTGACGCAGAACACCAAGGTCTTTTCTTCACCCAGCGGGTCCAGCTCGTCTGCCAATGCCTGGCAGATGACCCGATCAAAATCGGCAGTGATGACGCTGCGGTTGAAAGACTCGATATCGAAGGACAGCTCGTCGTCGAGCTCTGCACTGTCCACCTCGCCGGTCAGGGCGTTGACCACCTCCACCTGTTCGCCTTTGTCGAAGTGGATGCCGTTGCGGCTGAGCTGGGTTTCGAAGCGGATTGGTGGCTCGTGGTCGATCAGCCAGTCATCGGCTACGGCTTCGCGGTAGCTGTAGGTATAGACCGGGCGGCCGAAGATTTCGGTGGTCTGCCGTGCGGGGGTGGCGGTCAGGCCGATACGGCAGGCGTCGAAGTACTCCAGCACACGTCGATATTGGGACAGGTATTGCGCGTGGTCGCGCAGCGAGAGCTCGCCCTCGGTCATTTCCTGGTCCAGGGTGTAACCGCGGTGCGCCTCGTCGACGATGATGCAGTCGAACTGGTCAATCGGCGGTGGCGCATCGGACTGGAACAACCGCCGCACCATGGCCTGCACGGTGGCGACTTGTACGCGCGTCTCTGCCTCGGCGGCCATGTCGCCCAGATCATTGACGTTGTAGATCTGCGACAGGCTTTGGCCCTGCTCCAGCGACATGTCGTCAAAGGATTCACGCGCCTGGGTACCCAAGCTGGTGCGATCAACCAGGAACAGGACGCGGCTGAAGCGCTCGGCCTTGAGCAAGCGGTAGATCAAGCCAATGGTGGTGCGGGTCTTGCCGGTGCCGGTGGCCATCGCCAGCAGGCAGTGTCGTTGGCCTGATGCCAAGGCCTGTTCAACCGCTGCAATGGCATCTTCTTGGTACGGGCGCAGCTTGAGATAGCCATAAGGCTCGGTGCTCAGGCGCTGCTCTGCCAGTTCCCGATCACGCAGCATCAGCTCGGCCAAGCCCTGCGGGGTATGGAATTGCTGCAGTGGGCGTTTGAGATTGGCCGGGCTGCGCAGGTCACGGAACCAGATGCCGGATTGTTCGGCCAGCTGCTTGATCCACGGCCGGCCGTTGCAGGCATAGGCAAACGGCACCTGGAACTGCGCGCCCTGGCCGTCAGCCCAGGGGCCACCGGCGGGACCAATGCCGGCCAATTGCAGCGGTGCGCTGATGGGAAGGTCGCGGGAGTAGCGCTCGGCTTGGTCAATGCGCTCGGCAATATTCACCCGTCGGCGCTTGGCTTCGACGATAGCCACCGGCATCAGGCCATCAAACAGTACGTAGTCGGCACATGCCTTGGCGCTACGCGTGGGCCATTCGGCAATTGCCATGCACCGGCCCTTCTCCGGCCGGGCGCCTTTGGACCAGGTCAGTTGCAGTGAATCTGCTTCCCAGCCTGCGTCGCGCAGTTGCTGGTCAATCAGGATGCGGGTGAGTTCTTCGTCCGGATCGAAGGCTGCGGCCGCTTGGCGGCTGCGTTTGACGAGCGCGGTCGCCTGCGGTTGGTCGGTGCTGCTGGCCTGTTGCAGCGCTTGCAGCTGCGCGTGGAACTGGATGCGTTCCTGCTCGAACTGCGCTGCGCGCTCGTCCAGCTGCGCTTTCAGTGCGCGGGCCTCCTCATCCATGGCCTCGGCCAGCGCCATGCTTTGCGCACTCTCCTCGATGCGCAGTTCAGCCAACTTGCGGCTGCCCTCAAGGGCTTCATCACGTTGACGCAGCTCCTGCTCCAGCGTGTCGATCTGGCCGTGCAAAGAGCGCAGGGCGGCACTGGGGTCCGTCGGCGCGGTGAATGCGCCGGGCCGGAAGGCGCTGTCGGCTTTGCCGGAGGCGCGGTGGTACCAGATGCTGAGTTCACGGGCGACGCGTAGCCCATCCATGGCTTCCCGGTGCTGGGTGGAAAAACCATGGGTGGCGCGATTGCCTTCCACCCGCAGGGTGTGGAAGAGATTGCGGATGCCCGGATCCAGGTCCAGATGCCGATTCAACAGCTGGATCAGCTCCAGCTGAGTTGTCTGGGCATCAAACTTCAGCCCCGCCTGTGATGCCAGCGCCTGCGCCAGCGCCTCGCCAAGTTGGCGCAGTTTGATCAGCGTGGTATTGGGATCGGAAGCGAAAACCTGTTCGGCGGTCGTCGCCAGCCGCAACAGGACGGGATCGTGTTGGCCGAGAAAGGTGAAGTTACCTTGTGTTGCGGACATCCAATTGTCTCCGGCGCTCCCCCCTTGGAGCACAGATCTGCATGGTATGCGTTAGCTGGCGGCGCAGCCAGCCGACCGCGCCGGTGTATTTAGGGGAAGTGTGCGTGGAAGCTATAGGCCGTTCCCTCTCCCGCCTGCGGGAGAGGGTGCCCCGAAGGGGCGGGTGAGGGGAGCTTTTGACTTTGCTTGCGCTGTTGCCTACAAGCCAAAGCCAAAGCCGAAGCCGAAGCCGAAGCCGAAGCACCCCTCCCCAACCCTCCCCTGCGCCTTTGGCGCAAGGGAGGGGGCTGGTTGCTGCGGCCTTCAGCTGAAAGGAGGGTCTTTGTTCCCAGCCCCGGCTAGAATCACCCGCATGAAAATCGCTTCGTGGAACGTCAATTCGCTCAATGTCCGCCTGCCGCACCTGGAACAGTGGCTGGCCGACTTTGCCCCCGACGTGGTCGGCATCCAGGAAACCAAGCTGGAGGACCACAAGTTCCCCGATACGCGGCTGTTGGAGCTGGGTTATCGCAATGTGTTCGCCGGGCAGAAGACCTATAACGGCGTGGCGCTGCTGTCGCGGCATCCGATCGAAGACGTGCAGATCGGCATCCCGGATTTCGAGGATGAGCAGAAGCGGGTGATCGCCGGCACCGTCAACGGTGTGCGCATCATCAATCTGTATGTGGTCAACGGCCAGGACGTGGGCACCGACAAGTACGCTTACAAGCTGCGCTGGCTGGACGCGGTGCACACATGGATCGCCGCCGAACTGCAGAAACACCCGCAGCTGGTGGTGATGGGCGATTTCAACATCGCTCCGGATGACCGCGATGTCCCTGATGTCAGCGTCTGGAACGAGAACCACATCCTCACCTCGACCGCCGAGCGCGCTGGTCTGCAGAAGCTGCTGGATCTGGGCCTGCACGATGCCTTCCGTCTGCACAACGACGAAGCCGGCATCTTCAGCTGGTGGGATTACCGCGCTGCGGGTTTCCGCCGCAATCTGGGCCTGCGCATCGATCTGACCCTGGTGTCCGATGCGCTCAAGGCGCGCGCTGTGGCCTCCGGCATCGACCGTGAACCGCGCACCTGGGAGCGCCCCAGCGATCACGCCCCGGCCTGGGTGCAGCTGGCACAAGGCTGAGACAACAAGGCCCGGCTGTTGCCAGCCGGGCCTTGGTCGAATCGGCGCCAGAACGGTTAACGCACGCTTTTGCGTGTGAACAGATTGACGATGGCCAGCAGTACCACTGCGCCAACCAGTGACAACAGGAACGAGCGCAGCGTAATTGCACCATTGATGCTGCCGCCGCTGAAGAAGAAGCCGGCAATCATGGCGCCGATGATGCCCACCACGATGTTCAGGATGATGCCCTGCTGCGCATCGCGGCGCATGATGATGCTGGCCAGCCAACCCACGACGCCACCAATAATCAACCAGATGATGATGCCCATGCGCGAACCTCCCTGCCGTGAAGCACCCCGAAAGGTGCGGTGGCGACAGTCAACGCGTAGTGGCGTTAAGAACATGTTTGTCCGGGCAGGAACCTGTTCAGCATGAGCCCGACGGGTAGCCATTGGCAGTTTGGCCCGGTCGACGTGTGGCTGTTGCCGCATACTCCGGGCACCCGCGGTGAGCCGCAGGCCCGCGAGTTGCTGGCCGGTGTCTTCGACACCACGCCCGAGGCCTTGCCGCTGACCCGCGATGAGCGCAGCCGGCCATGGCTGATTGGTGAGCTGGCGCACTACGGTACCGGTTGGAGCCATAGCGGCGGTCATCTGCTGGTGGCGCTGGGCGAGGGCGCACGCCTGGGCGTGGATCTGGAGCGACAGCGGCCGCGCAAACAGATGCGCGAGGTGATCCGCCGCTACTTCCACCCGGATGAGATTGCCTGGCTTGAGTCGCTGGATGACAGCGGCTGCGAGCAATGGTTCTTCCGCCTGTGGTGCGCAAAGGAGGCGCTGTTGAAGGCGCACGGGCACGGCATTTCGTTCGGGCTGAACAAGCTGCGCTTTGCGCCGGATGCGATGGGGGCCTTGCAGTTGGTGTGGTGCGATCCGGGCCTTGGCGACGCAACACGCTGGAATCTATATGAGTGGCAGGCGACGGAAGATTTCCGCGCCGCGCTGGCGTGGTATCCGCTGTAGCTTCTGCCCCCTCCCTTTGGCCGCAGGCCAAGGGGAGGGCTGGGGAGGGGTAGCTGTTGCCGTTGCTCTTGCTCTGCGCGGCAGATCAAAAGCCAGATCCAGAGCACCCCTCCCCAACCCTCCCCTGCGCCTTCGGCGCAAGGGAGCGGGCTCAAGCGCCACTCCTGCGATAATCCCCGCCATGAACGACACCACTCTCCCGCGCGAAGTCGCCAGCGACCTCGACCACGGCTTGAAGGCCATGGGCCTGGACGCCGCCTTGGCCAAGCCCCTGCTGGCCTACCTGACCCTGCTGGTGCGCTGGAACCGCACCTACAATCTCACCGCCATCCGCGACCCGCGCGAAATGGTCACCCGCCATCTGCTCGATTCGCTGGCCATGGCCGAGCATGTCAGCAGCGGCAGCCTGGCCGATCTGGGCACCGGCCCGGGCTTGCCGGGCATTCCGCTGGCCATCACCCATCCGCAGCTGCAGGTGACCCTGGTCGAGAGCAACGGCAAGAAGGCCCGCTTCATGCGTGAGGCCGTGCGCCAGCTTGGTTTGAGCAATGCCCGCGTCGCCGAATCGCGCGCTGAAGCGCTGGACGAGCCGGGTGCTTACGACAACCTCACCGCCCGTGCCATGGATACCTTGGCCGGCATCATCGAGGTTGGTGGTCATCTGCTGCGTCCCGGTGGCCAGCTGCTGGCGATGAAGGGTGTGTACCCGCACGATGAGATCGCCCAGCTGCCGGCCGGCTGGCAGATGCTGGAAGTGCGCCCGTTGCAGGTGCCGGGGTTGGTTGGTGACCGGCATCTGGTGGTGGTGGAGCGCAAGGGCTAGATCTGTAGTGCCGAGCCATGCTCGGCAGGGGCTTTACCAGCAATGCCAAAAGCTACCCCTCCCCAACCCTCCCCTTGGCTTCGCCAAAGGGAGGGGGCCGACGCGTAGTGCCGAGCCATGCTCGGCAGGGGCTTTACCAGCCAAAGCCCAAAGCTGCCCTCACCCCAACCCCTCTCCCGTGAACGGGAGAGGGGCTAAAGCGTAGTGCCGAGCCATGCTCGGCAGGGGCTTTACCAGCAAAGCCAAGAGCCACCCCTCCCCAGCCCTCCCCTTGGCTTCGCCAAAGGGAGGGGGCACGGCAAAAGCAGAGCAAATCAGGGCACATTCCCGCCCCAAAGCCGCCCGTTGCCCGGAAACCGGTTTCCGCCTACGCGCCGCTACCCCCATAATGACCAGTCCAACTTCGCCAACGAGGCTCTCCTGCATGGCTCGCATCATCGCCATCGCCAACCAGAAAGGCGGCGTCGGCAAGACCACGACGGCTGTCAATCTGGCTGCTTCCCTTGCCGCCGCACCAAAACGTGTGCTGCTGGTCGACCTGGACTCGCAGGGCAACGCGACCATGGGCAGTGGCGTGGACAAACGTGAAGTGGCAGCGTCCACCTGTGACCTGTTGCTGGGCGAGATCACTGCCGCCGAAGTGCGCGTGACCACGCCCGAAGGTTTCGACCTGCTGCCGGGCAACATCGACCTGACCGCCGCCGAGATCCAGCTGATGGACCAGAGCGAGCGCGAGCAGCGCCTCAAGCGCGCGCTGGCACCGGTGCGCGATGAATACGACTACATCCTGATCGACTGCCCGCCGGCGCTGTCGCTGCTGACGCTGAATGCGCTGGCCGCCGCCGACTCGGTGATCGTGCCGATGCAGTGCGAGTACTACGCGCTGGAAGGCCTGAGCGCGCTGGTCGAGACCATCGACGCGCTCAAGATCAATCTCAACCCGGCGCTGGAAATCGAAGGCGTGCTGCGCACCATGTTCGATGTGCGCAACAACCTGGCCAACGCGGTGTCGGCGCAGCTCACCGAGTACTTCGGCGACCGCGTGTTCCGCACCATCGTGCCGCGCAACGTGCGCCTGGCCGAGGCGCCCAGCCATGGCCAGAGCATCGTCGGCTACGACCGCGCCTCGCGCGGCGGTGTGGCCTATCTGGGCTTGGCTGGCGAGATCATCCGTCGCAACAGTGAACGCAAGCAGCCCTCCCGGGCCGTGGAGGCTGTCTGATGAGTGCAGCGAAAAAGCGCGGTCTTGGCCGTGGTCTTGATGCCTTGCTGGGCCCCAAGGGCGCAGTAACCCCGGTCACCGTCGCTGCCGTCGCCGAACCGCAACCCGGCGAAGTGCTGCGCAAGCTGCCCATCGACCAGTTGCAGCCGGGCAAGTACCAGCCGCGTCGCGACATGGACGAAGGCAAGCTGGCCGAACTGGCCGACTCGATCAAGGCACAGGGCATCATCCAGCCGATCCTGGTGCGCCAGATCGAAGGCGGTCGCTACGAAATCATCGCCGGTGAACGCCGCTGGCGCGCCTCGCGTCTGGCCGGGCTGGAGGTAGTGCCGGCGGTCGTGCGTGAGCTGGAAGACCGCACCGTCATCGCGATGGCGCTGATCGAGAACATCCAGCGCGAAGACCTCAATCCGCTGGAAGAAGCCGAAGCGCTGGCACGGCTGGTCAGCGAGTTCACGCTGACCCACGCCGAAGCCGCGCAGGCCGTTGGCCGTTCGCGCGCCTCGGTGTCCAACCTGCTGCGCCTGATCGATTTGCCGATCGGTGTGCGCGTGCTGCTGGAAACCCGTCGTCTGGAAATGGGCCATGCCCGCGCGCTGCTGACGCTGGCGCCGGAACTGGCGACCAAGCTGGCCGAAGAAGCTGCCGAGCAGGGCTGGTCGGTGCGTGAAGTCGAGCACCGCGCGCAGCAGTTCGCTGCAGGCAAGGTGCCGGGCGCACGCAAGGCCAAGCCGTCGCCGACCGCGCCGCAGGCCGATATCGCATCGCTGGAAACCGAGCTGTCCGAATCGCTGGGCGCGAAAGTGGCGATCAGCCACGGCCGCGGCGGCAAGGGCAAGCTGGTCATTCATTACACCGATCTGGACACGCTGGACGGCGTGCTGGAGCGGCTGCGCGTCCGCCAGAACGGCTGACGTACTTCATCCCCCACGAGGTGCACGCAAGGCAATGAACCCCACCAAGGTCGACCGCAATCATCTATTGCGTCTGACCGACCTGCCGAATGTCGGGCCGGCCTGTGAAAAGGATCTCCGTTTGATCGGGATCCGCGTCCCCGCGCATCTGCGCGGGCGTGATGCCTACGATATGTATGCACAGCTATGCCTGAAAACCGGCGTGGTGCACGATCCCTGCGTGATCGATGTGTTCCTGTCGGTGGTGCGCTTCATGGGCGGCGATGCGCCGCAGCCCTGGTGGGCGTACAGCAAGGAGCGCAAGGCAACCCTGGCCAAGGAAGCGCCGCTCACCATGTGGTGAGGCATGCGCAATGGTCGTGGCCACGAACCGGAGCAGTGCATGAGCAACACAGGCGATGAAATGAGCCCTGGCGGCAGTCGGATGCTCAGCCATGGGCAAGCCAGTGACTTCGAACCGGCGCGTGGCCATTCGCACCTCGAGGCGATCAGCGCGCACATTGAGCGCCATCTAGGGCCGATAGCCAGCGTGCTGCACGAGATCGTCTCCGACGCCGTGCACCTGGATATCCATGTCGTGCCGCCGTGCGGGGATTGTCCGAATACGCGCCTGGTCACCTCCGGCATGAGCGATCTGCCGATGCAGCTGCCGGATGATGTGGAAGTCTCACCCTATCTGGAACTGATGTTGACCTTGCCGGGCGACTGGCCGTTGCAGCATGCGCAGCTGCAGGACGAGCGCAATTACTGGCCGATCCGCCTGCTCAAGACGTTGGCGCGGCTGCCGCACAAGCACAACACCTGGCTAGGCCTGGCCCACACCGTGCCCAACGGCGACCCGGCCCAAGCGTACGCACCCGGCGTGGATTTCGACGGCGCGATTCTGCTGCTGGCACTGTCGGCGCCGGAAGATTTCGATACCTTGATGGTCGACGACGACACCAGCATAGAGTTCCTGTCCGTCGTGCCGTTATACCCACAGGAAATGGCCTTTAAGCTGCGCGAAGGCGCTGATGCATTGATCGACCTGCTGAGCGACAACGACATCGGCGATGTCATCGAGCCGGGCCGGCACAATCCGGCCCGCGAATACCTGTCTGGACCAACTGCATGACCACTCTCGTCACCGGCGCCGCCGGCTTCATCGGCGCCTATACCTGCCAGGCCCTGGCCGCACGCGGCGAGCGCGTGGTCGGGCTGGACAACTACAACGACTACTACGACCCGCAGCTCAAGCGCGATCGCGTCGCCGCGCTGTGCCCGCAGCTGGATATCCGCGCGCTGGATATCACCGACCGTGACGGCCTGGCCGCGCTGTTCGATGAGATCCAGCCGACCCAGGTGATCCACCTGGCCGCGCAGGCCGGCGTGCGCTACTCGCTGGAAAACCCGCACGCCTACGTTGAAAGCAACCTGGTCGGCTTCGTCAACATGCTGGAGCTGTGCCGGCATCGCGGCGTGCAGCATCTGGTCTATGCCTCCAGCAGCTCGGTCTATGGCAACTCGGCCACGCCGCCGTTTTCCGAAGATCAACGGGTGGACCAACCGCGTTCGCTGTACGCGGCCACCAAGGTCGCCAACGAGTTGATGGCCTACACCTACGCGCAGCTATACGGCTTGAAGGCCACCGGCCTGCGCTTTTTCACCGTGTATGGCCCTTGGGGGCGGCCGGACATGGCGCCACTGCTGTTCTCGCGCGCGGTGCTGGCAGGGCGCAGCATCGATGTGTTCAACAACGGCCATATGCGGCGCGACTTCACACATGTTTCTGACATCGTCGCAGGTATCCTCGGGGCGCTGTCGCATCCCTCCGCCCAGGCCACACCCCACCAGGTGTTCAACCTGGGCAACCACACCCCGGTGGAACTGGAACACTTCATCGACGTGATCGCCTCGGCCGCGGGGCACCCGGCGCACAAGGTCTACAAGCCGATGCAGCCGGGCGACATGGTGGAAACCATGGCCGATACCTCGCGCGCACAGGCTGCTTTCGGCTACGCGCCGGACACGCCGATCGAGCTGGGTCTGCCGCCGGTGGTGGAGTGGTGCCGCACCTATTTCGGGTTACGCCCCTGACTCATCTTCCGCTAAGTTGAGTTTTGGAAAATGCGTGACCTTTCTTCAAATGCACAACCTGCGGAATCAGCAATGAACCAGCCCAGCCTCTCAGTGGTTGTTCCCGTCTTCAACGAACGCGACAACGTCACCCCGCTGGTCAATGAAATCACCGCCGCGCTGCGCGGCCAGATCGATTTCGAGATCGTCTACGTCGACGACAATTCCAAGGACGACAGCCTGCAGGTACTGCAGGCGCTGAAAACCGCCAACCCGGAACTGCGGGTGCTGCACCATGTCAGCCAGAGCGGGCAGAGCACGGCCGTGCGCACCGGCGTCAAGGCCGCACGCTCGCCTTGGATCGCCACCCTGGACGGCGACGGCCAGAACGACCCTGCCGACATTCCCAAGCTGTTGGCTGCCCGCAATGGCGCCGACGCGCAGGTGCGGCTGTTCGCCGGCTGGCGCGTCAATCGCCAGGATTCGGGCAGCAAGCGCTGGGCCAGCAAGTGGGCCAACGCCATCCGCGCCCGCATGCTGCGCGATGACACCCCGGACACCGGCTGCGGCATCAAGCTGTTCGAGCGCGCTGCCTTCCTCGACCTGCCGTACTTCGACCACATGCACCGCTACCTGCCGGCGCTGATGCAGCGTGCCGGCTGGAAGACGGTGAGCGTGCCGGTCAACCACCGCCATCGCACCGCCGGCGTGTCCAAGTACAACAACCTCGGCCGGGCGCTGGTCGGCATCCGCGACCTGCGCGGTGTGGCCTGGCTGATCACCCGTTCCAAGCGCACCGCGGTGGAAGAGGTCTGAGCATGGATTTCATGAACCAACCGCTGGTGTGGCTGGAGTGGACCGGCCTGCACATGTCGCCGTGGAAGCTGATCGGCCTGACCGGCGCGTTGATGTTTGGTGGCCGCTGGCTGGTGCAGTTCGTGGCCTCGCGGCGCGCCGGCAAGCCGGTGATCCCGCGCCTGTTCTGGTACATGAGCGTGCTCGGCAGCCTGATGACGCTGAGCTACTTCCTGTTCTCGTCCAAGCAGGACGCGGTCGGCGTGGTGCAGAACCTGTTCCCGGCCTTCACCGCCTTGTACAGCCTGCGCTTGGACATCAAGCACCGCGGCTGGCAGCGCGACAAGGCCAGCCATTGAGCGGGCGACTGTGCCCGAATCCGGCGGATTTGCCGCCCGAATCCGTCTAGGTCGGGCGGCGGCTTCAATGCGATGATCGGGGTGAATGAATCACCTGGGGAATACCGATCGTGAAATCACCGTTGACCGTTGCGCTGCTGCTCACCCTTGGCCTGAGCGCCACCCCGGCCTTTGCCGCCGCACCGGCGGCCCCGGCCACGCTGGCCACCCAGTCGCTGGATGAGCAGTTCAAGGCCATCTACGAGAAGGAATGGGCCTGGCGCCAGACCGGTGGCGGTGAAGCCAGCGAAGACAGCGACGCACCGGCCAACAGCACGCGTCTGCCTGACGTCAGCGCCGCTGCACAGCAGGCGCGGCTGAAGGTATGGGACGAGGTGCTGGGCAAGCTCAAGGCCATCGACCCGAGCAAGCTCTCGGCCGAAAACCAGATCAACTACGCCATCTATCACTACCAGGTTGAAAGCCTGGCCGATGAAGTGCGCCTGGGCAGTTACGAGATGCCGTTCAATTCGGATTCCTCGTTCTGGTCCAACCTCAGTTTCATGGCGCGTCGTGAGATGAAGACCGCGCAGGACTACCGCAACTACATCGCGCGCTTGAACGATGTGCCGCGTTACTTCGACCAGCAGATGGTCAACATGCGCGCCGGCCTCGCCCGTGGTTTCAGCGTGCCGCGTGCGGTGCTGGAAGGCCGTGATGTCTCCATCTCGACCGTGGCCGAGTTGAAGGACCCGACCGAGTCGCCGCTGTACGAGCCGCTGAAGAAGCTGCCCAACAGCATCCCCGCCGCCGAGCAGGCCAAGCTGCAGGCCGAGGCCAAGCAGGCCATCAGTGGCAGCGTGGTGCCGGCGTTCGGCAAGTTGCTGACTTTCTACAGGCAGGAATACGTGCCGCAGTCGCGTACCACCTTGGCTGCCGAGAAAATGCCGGGCGGCAAGGAGTTCTACCGCCAGCAGATCCGCGAATACACCACGCTTGACCTGAGCCCGCAGCAGATTCATGCGCAGGGCCTGGCCGAGGTGAATCGTATCCAGCAGGAAATGAACACCATCATCGACAAGGTCGGCTTCAAGGGTAAGAGCGAGCAGACCCGCTTCGCCGACTTCCTCGAATTCCTGCGTACCGACCCGCAGTTCTACGCCAAGACGCCGGATGAACTGCTGTGGCGTGCGGCGTGGATCTCCAAGCGCGTGGACGGCGTGATCGGCAAGTTCATGACCTTGCCGCGTGCACGCTTCACCATCGTGCCGGTGCCGCCGGATATCGCCCCGTTCTGGACCGCCGGCCGTGGTGGCATGGGTACCTACTGGCTCAATACCTACAACCTGCCGGCGCGCCCGCTGTACAACCTGCCGGCATTGACCCTGCACGAGTCAGATCCCGGCCACGCCCTGCAGGGCGCACTCGCCGCCGAGCAGACCGGCCAGCCCGAGTTCCGCCGCACCGCCTATATCTCCGCCTATGGCGAAGGCTGGGGCCTGTACACCGAGAAGCTGGGCGTCGACATGGGCATCTACCAGACCCCGTACGAAGACTTCGGCCGCCTGACCTATGAAATGTGGCGCGCCTGCCGCCTGGTGATCGACACCGGCGTGCACCACTACGGCTGGGACCGCGACCGCGCGATTGCCTACCTGCGTGACCACACCGCGCTGAGCGAGCACGAAGTCACCACCGAAGTGGATCGTTACATTTCCTGGCCGGCACAGGCGCTGAGCTACAAGCTGGGCGAGATCACCATCGTCAAGCTGCGCGCACAGGCCGAGAAGGAACTGGGCGACAAGTTCGACATCAAGGGCTTCCACGACGCCGTGCTCAAGCAAGGCTCGGTACCGCTGCCGGTGCTGGAGCAGCAGATCCACGCCTACATCGCCGAGCGCAAAGCAGCGAAGTAAGTGCTCTGCTCCTTCCCTTTGGCGAAGCCAAGGGGAGGGCTGGGGAGGGGTGCTTCTAGCTCCCTCCCTTTGGCGCAGCCAAGGGGAGGGTTGGGGAGGGGTGCACTTCGCAGTGACCCAAAGCAACACGCAAAAGCCACAAACAAAGCCACCCCCTCCCAACCTCCCCCTTGGCTGCGCCAAAGGGGAGGGGCGACAGCCCGCACCTGAACCATCATGCCGCTCTTGCGATTGTGTAACCCATCGAGCACCCGCTAACCTGCGCCGATGCTGCACACCCTGCGCCACCGCCGCCTCTACCTGCTACGCCTGCTGATGCTGGCGCTGGTTGGCCTTGGCGTATTCGGCACCTCGCTGGCAGCAGTACTGACCGACATCCACATGCTGGCGCACACCGACATCGGTGCCGACGTGCATGAGCACGACGACAGCAAGCTGGCCATGGCCCCGGATGCCGAGGACAGCGCCAACGCACTGCTGCACGCGCTGGTGCATTGCGTGGACTGTCACGGTCACGGCGGTGTACTGCCAACCGTTACCCCGGCCTGGATCGTTGCATCGCCGCCTGCACAGCAGGCCGTCGCCATACTTGGCACGCAACGGGTCTCGCACCCGACCGAAAGTCTGTTCCGCCCCCCGATAGCCGTCTGACGTTCCGGCCCTCTGGCCGGCCCCCACGTCTGAACCTGCTATCTGGAGAAACCCATGTGGATGCGCCTGGCGGCTGTTGTCGCCTTTGCGCTGGTGCCGCGCGCGTATGCGCAGGCGCCGGCGTCTGCTGTGCCGTTGACGCTGGACGATGCCATCGTCCGCGTTGCACTTGATCACCCCGAACTGCGCCTGATCGATGCGCAGCGTCCCGTACTTGAAGCCCGCCGCGATGCAGCGCTACTGCGCCCGCCGATGCAGCTGGGCGTGGAACTGGAAAACCTGCTCGGCAGCGGTGATACCCGCGGCGTGCAGGGCGCCGAAGCTACGGTCAGCCTGTCCGGCGTACTGGAGCGCGGCGACAAGCTCGACGCCCGCCGCATGCTGGCCCAAGCCAATATCGATGCCTTGGCGCCGCAACGTGCCACCGCCAGACTCGACTTGCTGGCAGAGACCGCGCGTCGTTATCTCGCCGTAGCGCAAGCACAGTCTGCATTGCAGATCGCCATCACCGATATCGAACAGCGTCGCCGTGCCGTTGACGCCGCGCGTCTGCGCTTGCAGGCCGGCGCCTCGCCGGAATCGGTGTTGTTCACCGCGCAGGCAATGCTGGCGCAGGCCGAACTGGACCGTGACCGCGCAATTGAAGAAGCCAGCGCAGCGCGGCTGTCGCTGGCCGCGTTGTGGGGAGCACGCTCACCTGATTTCAAAGAGGTGAGTGGCAACGCACTGCAGCTGCCGGCACTGCGCGATTTCGCCTTGCTCAATGACGATCTGCAACGCGCACCGGAACTGGCCGAACTGCTCGGCGAGCAGCGCATCCGCGAAGCCCAGCTGCAACTGGTGCGCACTCGCAGCCGTCCTGATTGGAACTGGCAGGTGGGCGTGCGCAACAGTCGCGCCGACAATGCGACGTCACTGGTTGGCGGCTTCAGCATCCCGCTGGGCAGCACCCGCCGTGCTGCGCCGGAAATCCGCGAGGCCGAGGCTGATCTCGCACTGCTGCCGTATCAGCGCCAGGCCCGTCAGCAACAGCTGTACGCCACCCTTGCCGAAGCACACGGCCGCTATGTCACCGCGCGTCTGGAAGTGCAGCGCATGCAGGCCGATGTTCTGCCGCAGCTGCAGAAGGCAGAACGCGCCGCCGAACGTGCCTGGCGCGCCGGTGCCGCCAGCTACATGGAATGGGCGCAGCTGCAGGCCATGCGCATCGAGGCGCGCCAGCGCCAGTTGGACGCGGCCATCGCCGCACAAACCGCGCTGATAGAAATCCAGCGCCTTACCGGCCAGGGAATGCTGGCCACCGATGCAACCGTTGCCGTGGAGAACGCACGATGAGCCGTCCGATGAGTGTTGTAGCTGCCGGCGTGCTGGCAATGAGTCTGCTGTTGGTGGGTTGCGGCGCAAAGCCGGCTGCGGAAGCCCCCGACGGAGCAGCGGAAGAAGCCGGACACGGTCATGACGAAGAAAAGGGCGGCGAAGCAGATGGTCACGCCCATGAAGCGGGCGAGGAAGCAGAAGCCGACCGCACCACCATCAAGGCGGCAATGGCCGAGCAGGCCGGCATACGCAGCGTTGCCGTGCAGGCCGGCACCATTGCCGATGAGCACGAAGTGCAGGGTTTGTTGACGCCGGTGGACGGTCGCGTAGCCCAGGTGACGGCACGCTACCCCGGGCCGGTGCGCACGCTGCGGGCCAATGTGGGTGACCGCGTCAGCGCCGGCCAGACCCTGGCCAGCATCGACAGCAACCTGAGCCTGACCACCTACAGCGTCAGCGCGCCGATCAGCGGCGTGGTGTTGTCGCGGCAGGCACAGGTTGGTGCGGTGGCGGGCGAGGGCGCGCCGCTGTTCGAGATCGGCGATCTGTCCGAGTTGTGGGTGGACCTGCATATCTTCGGCAAGGACACCCAGCACATCACCGCCGGCGTGCCGGTGACGGTGACGCGTATGACCGATGGTGTCAGCCAGACAACCACGCTGGAACGCGTGCTGCCCGGCACCGCCACTGCAAGCCAGAGCACCGTGGCCCGCGCCAGCGTGCGCAACGACGACGGCCTGTGGCGGCCCGGCGCCGCGGTGAAGGCGCGCATCGTGGTGGCGATGCAGCCTGCGGCGGTTGTGGTACCGCTCTCCGCACTGCAGACCATGGAAGGCAGCGATGTGGTGTTCGTGCGTGATGGCGACACCTATACCGCGCGCCCGGTGGTGTTGGGCGCACGCGATGCAGGCAAGGTCGAGATCAAGGACGGCCTGCGCGTTGGCGAGCAGGTCGTGGTCGAGCAGAGCTATGTGGTCAAGGCCGATATCGGCAAGGCGGGGGCCGCGCATGAACATTGATCATTGCCGCAAGCAACGCGGAGGGCGCAGCCATGCTTGAGCGCATCATCCGCAGTGCCATCGCCCATCGCTGGATGATGATGGTGCTGACCTTCGCGTTGATCGCGATCGGCAGCTGGAGCTTCACCCGTCTGTCCATCGATGCAACGCCCGACATCACCAATGTACAGGTGCAGATCAACACCGCTGCCGACGGCTATTCGCCGCTGGAGACGGAACAACGCATCACCTATCCGGTTGAAACGGTGATGGCGGGTCTGCCGAAGCTCGAACAGGTGCGTTCCTTGTCGCGTTACGGCCTGTCGCAGGTGACGGTGGTGTTCAAGGATGGCACCGACCTGTACTTCGCCCGCCAACAGGTCGCCGAACGCCTGCAGCAGGTGAAATCGCAGTTGCCGGAAGGCCTGGACCCGCAACTTGGGCCAATTGCCACCGGTCTTGGCGAAATCTTCATGTACACCATCGATGCCGATCCCAAGGCGCGCAAGCCCGATGGTTCGCCATACACCGCCACCGACCTGCGCACGCTGCAGGACTGGGTGGTGCGACCACAGTTGCGCAACGTGCCCGGCGTCACCGAGGTCAATACGATTGGTGGCTACCAGCGGCAGATCCACATCACCCCGGATCCGGCCAAGCTGCGTGCGCTCGGCTTCACCCTGGATGACGTTGCCGAAGCCGTGGAGGGCAACAACCAGAACATCGGCGCCGGTTACATCGAACGTAACGGCCAGCAGTTCCTGGTGCGTGTGCCGGGGCAGGTGGCCGGGCTTGAGGAAATCGGCAACATCGTGCTGGCCCGCCGCGAAGGCGTGCCCATCCATGTGCATGACGTGGCCGACGTGGCTGAAGGGCCGGAGCTGCGCAGCGGTGCCGCCACCCAGAACGGCCATGAAGTGGTGATGGGAACGGTGGTGATGCTGGTCGGGGCAAACAGCCGCGAGGTGGCGCAGGCCGCAGCGGCGAAGCTGGAACAGGCGCAGCGCAGCCTGCCCGAAGGCGTCACCGTTACCGCCAGCTATGACCGCACCGCGCTGGTTGATCGCACCATCCAGACCGTCGCCAAGAACCTGCTGGAAGGCGCGCTGCTGGTGATCGTGGTGTTGTTCCTGCTGCTGGGCAACTTCCGTGCAGCGCTGATCACCGCTGCGGTGATTCCGCTGGCAATGCTGTTCACCCTGACCGGCATGGCACGTGGCGGCGTGTCCGCCAACCTGATGAGTCTCGGCGCGTTGGACTTTGGCCTGATTGTCGATGGTGCGGTGATCATCATCGAGAACTGCCTGCGCCGCTTCGGCGAACGCACGCACGCGCTGGGCCGTGCGATGACCCGCGAGGAACGCTTCGCTGAAACTGCCAGTGCAACTGCTGAAGTAATCCGGCCGAGCCTATTCGGGCTGGGCATCATCACTGCGGTGTACTTGCCGATCTTCGCGCTGACCGGTGTCGAAGGAAAAATGTTCCATCCGATGGCGATCACCGTGGTGCTGGCGCTGAGCGGTGCGATGCTGCTGTCGCTGACTTTCGTTCCAGCGGCAATCGCGATGTTCCTCGGCGGTCGCGTGGAGGAGAAGGAAAACCGACTGATGGCGTGGTTGCGCACACGCTACGAGCCGCTGCTGGCTTGGGTGATGCGGCGTGGGCGTTTGGTGGTTGCCGGTGCTTTGGTGCTGGTGGTCGGTTGCGGCTTGTTGGCGACGCGACTGGGCAGTGAATTCGTGCCAAACCTCGACGAAGGTGATGTTGCCATGCACGCCATGCGCATCCCCGGCACCAGCCTCACGCAATCGGTGAACATGCAGAAGCAGGTGGAAGCACGCCTGCAACAGCTGCCGGAAGTGGAGAAGGTGTTCTCCAAGATCGGCACGCCGGAAGTCGCCTCCGACCCGATGCCGCCCTCGGTCGCCGACACCTTCATCATGATGAAACCGCGCAAGCAATGGCCGGACCCGCGCAAGCCGCGCAGCCAGCTGCTGGCCGAACTGGAGGCTGCGGTGGAGGAGCTACCGGGCAACAACTACGAGTTCACCCAGCCGATCCAGATGCGCATGAACGAGTTGATCTCGGGCGTGCGTGCCGACGTGGCGGTGATGCTGTTCGGTGACGACATGGAGACCCTGGCGCAGGTTGGCCAGCGCATCGTTGCGGTCGCCAACAAGGTGCCGGGTGCGGCTGATGTGCGCCTGGAGGAGACCAGTGGTTTGCCGTTGCTGACGGTTACCCCAAACCGTGCGGCATTGGCGGGTTACGGGCTCAACCCGGGCCAGCTGCAGTCCACCGTTTCCACCGCGGTGGGTGGTCGCGTGGCCGGCCAGTTGTTCGAAGGTGACCGACGCTTCGACATCGTCGTCCGCCTGCCGGAAAACATCCGCCAGGACCCGGCGGCGCTGGCCGATCTGCCGGTGTCACTGGAACCTGCGTTGGCACAGGACAGTGCCGACGAATCCAGTCGTGCGGGTGGCTGGCGCAGCGGTGATGCGCGCACCGTTCCGCTGCGTGAATTGGCGAGCATCGAAAGCAGCGAAGGCCCAAACCAGATCAACCGCGACAACGGCAAGCGTCGCATCGTGATCACCGCGAATGTGCGTGACCGCGACCTCGGTGGCTTCGTCAGCGAGCTGCAGCAGGCCATCGACACGCAGGTAAAGGTGCCGGCCGGTTACTGGGTGGAATATGGCGGCAGCTTCGAGCAGCTGATCTCGGCCAGCCAGCGTTTGGCGGTGGTGGTGCCGGTGACCTTGCTGCTGATCTTCGCTTTGTTGTTCTGGGCGTTCGGTTCGGCGCGTGATGCAACTATCGTGTTCAGCGGTGTGCCCTTGGCGCTGACTGGTGGCGTGTTGGCGTTGGCGATGCGTGGCATTCCCTTGTCGATCTCGGCTGGCGTGGGTTTCATCGCGCTGTCCGGCGTGGCGGTGCTCAACGGCCTGGTGATGATCAGCTTCATCCGTCACCTGCGCGAACAAGGCCGCAGCCTGGATGTGGCCGTGCGCGAAGGCGCGCTGGGCCGCTTGCGACCAGTGCTGATGACTGCACTTGTGGCATCGCTGGGCTTCGTACCGATGGCATTCAACGTAGGCGCCGGTTCGGAAGTGCAGCGGCCGCTGGCAACGGTGGTGATCGGCGGCATCGTCTCGTCCACGCTGCTGACCTTGCTGGTGTTGCCGGTGCTGTACCGCTGGCTGCATCGGAACGGAAAGTAGCGGTTGTTTGGCTTTGGCTTTGGCTTTGGCTTTGGTCTTGGCCTTGGCCTTGGCCTTGGCTTGAAGCCCTTGTTTTGCTTGGCTTGAAGCTCCTCTCCCGTTTACGGGAGAGGGGTTGGGGTGAGGGCGGTTTTTCGCTGGTAAGGCCCCTGCCGAGCATGGCTCGGCACTACCGCTTTAGCCCCTCTCCCGTTTACGGGAGAGGGGTTGGGGTGAGGGCGGCTTTTCGCTGGTAAGGCCCTTGCCGAGCATGGCTCAGCACTACCGCTTTAGCCCCTCTCCCGTTTACGGGGTGAGATGGGCAGCTTGCGAACCGCAGATTCGCTGCCCGTTGAACGCCCTTGCGCCAGCGCAAGGGCAGGGGCGCGGAGCGGGGGTTGGGGTGAGGGCGGCTTTTCGCTGGTAAGGCCCCTGCCGAGCATGGCTCGGCACTACCGTTTCAGCCCTTCTCCCGCGTGCGGGGAGAGGGCAAGCTTTTGCCTCCGTTGTTGCTTCACTTATATCTACAGGTCCGCGCACATGAGCGAGATAATCCAGCAGAACTTTCCTGCGGAACCCAAATGAGCGACTGCTGCGGCTGCGGCAAAACCCTGGAAGTCGAACGCATGCAGGCGCAGCAGCGCCGCGTGCTGTACCAGGTGCTGGCGATCAACCTGATCACCTTCGTGATGATGATGCTCGCCGCCTGGCATAGCGGCTCGGCCTCATTGCTGTCCGGCAGCCTGGACAATCTCGGCGATGCACTCACCTACGCACTCAGCCTGGCGGTGGTCGGCGCCAGCCTCGCCGCCAAGGCGCGGGTAGCGATGCTCAAGGCGGTCTTCATCCTGTGCGCGGCAATCGCGGTCGCCGCAGGCATCGCCTGGAAGTTGGCCCATCCGCATTTGCCGCTGTTCGAAAGCATGGGCATTGCCGCCCTGCTCAACCTGGCTGCAAATCTGTTCTGCCTGCGCCTGCTGTGGCCGTACCGGCAGGGCGATATCAACCTGGCCTCGGCTTGGGCCTGTTCGCTGAATGACGTATACGAGGGCGGCGCGGTAATCCTGGCCGCGTTGGCGGTCTGGGCTTTCGGCGCCGGTTGGCCGGACTTGCTGATTGCAGTGGCCTTGCTGCTGCTGTTCCTGCGCTCGGCCTGGAAGGTGGCAAGGGCGGCATGGCGGGAACTGCGCTCAGCCTGAATGGGCGAAAGGCCGCCCGCATCGGCTTGGATTTGCAAGCAAGGTCGGGTCTGGGCATAATACGCGGCTCGCTGTGTCCGGAATTCTCCGGATCGGTGGCCAGGAACACGTCATCTGGTCATCCTCGTCAGCGTAACCCTTTGATTCCCATGACGCGTGGCGGGTAACCGCCGGGGCCGCCGTCTTCCTGGCTAAGGAAGTCATCAACATTACCGAGGTGCGCAATGTCCCGCGTATGCCAAGTTTCCGGCAAGGGAGTGCAGACGGGTAACAACGTCTCGCACGCCAACAACAAGACCCGTCGTCGTTTCCTGCCGAACCTGCACGAGCGCCGTTTCTGGGTTGCCAGCGAGAACCGCTGGATCAAGCTTCGTGTTTCCGCGCATGCACTGCGCACCATCGACAAGAACGGTATCGACTCCGTTCTGGCTGAGCTGCGTGCGCGCGGCGAAAAGGTCTGAGGAGTAGACGATCATGGCAGGCAAGCGCGATAAGGTCCGTATGATTTCCTCGGCCGGTACTGGCCACTTCTATACGACCGACAAGAACAAGAAGAACACCCCGGGGAAGATGGAATTCCTCAAGTACGATCCGGTTGTTCGTAAGCACGTGATGTACAAGGAAGGCAAGATCAAGTAATCCTCCGGGATTGTTTGAGCTGCTGTTCCAAGCAGAACCCGCCGAAAGGCGGGTTTTGTGTTTCAGGTCTGTGAAAAAGTTCCCGCCCTGCCAGCATGAATACATGCCCGTGCAGCATCAGGCGGGGGTGCTGCATCGCCTACAATCGGGCAGATGAGTGTTATCGATACCCCTGCATTGTGTGATCTGGCCATCATTGGCGGTGGCGCCGCCGGCGTACTTGCCGCCATCGGTGTACTGCGTGGCGCAAGCCAGCCGCTGCGCCTGCTGGTGATCGAGCCCAACCTACCGCTGGCCCGTGGCGTGGCCTATGCCACCACCCGCGAGGAGCACGTGCTGAACGTGCCGACCGCCAAGATGAGTGGCTTTCCTGAACAACCCGAGGATTTCCTCGACTACCTGTGTGAAGTGCAGGCCTTTCCGGCGCTTTCGCGGGAACAGCTGGCCGGGCAGTTCGTGTCGCGCCGTCACTACGCCGACTACCTGCGCCAACGTCTGCAACAGGCAGTGGACGCCAGTCCTGCGCAATTGGAGATTCTGGCTGCGCGGGTACAGGCACTGCAGCCCAATGACGATGGCGTGTTGCTGACCCTGGATTCGGGCCGGCCGCTGCAAGCTGGGCGGGTGATCCTGGCGGTGGGTAATGCGCTGCGGCCGTTGCCGGTGCGCGGGGCCAGCGGCCTGGCCGAAGGCAAGCGCGTGGAGGCCTGGGATTACCCGGCACTCGACGGCATTGCGGACAACGCCGATGTCGCGATCATTGGTTCTGGCCTGAGCATGGCCGACAGCGTGGCAACGCTGCAGGCCAATGGTCATCGCGGCCGTATCCATGTGATGTCGCGGCATGCGCTGCTGCCGCTGCCGCATGCCAAAGGCGCTGCAGCCGACTACGATCCCGAGCCTTTGTTGGCAATGAATCTGCGCCAGCGCATGCACGCGCTGCGATGTCACGCGGCCGAAGCAGCGACGCGTGATATTCCGTGGCAGTGCGTGATGGAACGTATCCGTCCGTTTGGCCAGCGCCTATGGCAAACCCTGTCGTTCGATGACCAGCGCCGCTTCCTGCGCCATGTGGTGCGGTACTGGGATGTGCATCGCCACCGCATCGCCGCGCCGCTGCATGCGCAGCTGCTGGAGCTGCAAAAAGCTGATCGCCTGCAGCTGCACCGCGGCCGCCTGGAAACCGCCGTTGCCGAAGGTGCTTGCGTGAGCCTGACCGCACAGGATCGTTGGCGTCAGCCGCTGCAGCTGGAAGTGCAATGCGTGGTCAATGCCACCGGCGTGGAGATGCGTGCACAGGCGATGCGCAATCCGCTGCTGCAGCAGTTGCTGGGCAGTGGCGTGGGCCGTGCCGGCCCGCATGGGATTGGTCTGGATACAGCGCCTGACGGCAACCTGATCGATGCCGATGGCGTGGTTGAGCCGCGCGTGCAGGTGCTGGGCAGTCTGCGTATTGGCAGCCTGTGGGAAAGCCTGGCCATTCCTGAATTGCGTGGGCAGGCGGCAGCGGCGGCAAAGCAAGCGCTGTAATGCTGTTGCCCCCTCCATTTTGCGCAGCAAAGGGGAGGGTTGGGGAGGGGTTCGCTCTTAAGGCCTTTCCAACACTGCCGGCTTCGCGGCTTACGCCGCTCCTACAAAACTGGTTCCTGGTAAAGCCCCTGCCGAGCTTGGCTCGGCACTACCGGGACGCCTTCCCGTAAAATGGGCGCATGGATGTCTCCCACTTGCTCGACGGGCTGAACGCAGCCCAGCGCGAGGCCGTTTCCGCGCCTCTTGGTCACCACCTGATTCTTGCCGGCGCCGGTTCCGGCAAGACGCGCGTGCTTATCCATCGCATCGCCTGGCTTACCGAAGTCTGTGGCGTGCCTGCGCACGGCATTTTTGCGGTCACCTTCACCAACAAGGCGGCCGGCGAAATGCGTCACCGCATCGACCTGCAGCTGAGCAAGGGCAGTCGCGGCATGTGGATCGGCACCTTCCACGGCCTGGCCCATCGTCTGCTGCGCCTGCACTGGGCCGATGCCAAGCTGCCCGAAGCCTTCCAGGTGATGGATTCGGACGACCAGCTGCGCATGATCAAGCGCGTGGTGCAGCAGCTGGAGCTGGACGACAGCAAGTACCCGCCCAAGCAGGTGATGTGGTGGATCAATACGCAGAAGGATGAAGGCCGCCGCCCGCAGCACATCCAGCCCGAGCCGCATGACCAATGGGGCGAAACCCTGCGCCAGGCCTATGCGGCCTACCAGGAGCGCTGTGACCGTGCCGGTCTGGTCGACTTCGCCGAGCTGCTGCTGCGCGCGCATGAACTGCTGCGCGACAACCCGGCCCTGCTGGCGCATTACCGCGCCCGCTTCCGCGAGATCCTGGTCGACGAGTTCCAGGACACCAACGCCATCCAGTACGCCTTCGTGCGCGTGCTGGCCGGCGACAGTGCGCATGTGTTCGTGGTCGGTGACGATGACCAGGCCATCTACGGCTGGCGCGGTGCCAAGGTCGAGAACGTGCAGCGCTTCCTCAAGGATTTCCCGGGCGCGCAGACCATTCGCCTGGAGCAGAACTATCGCTCCACCGCCAACATCCTCGGTGCCGCCAATGCGGTGATCGCGCACAACCCGGATCGCATCGGCAAGGAGTTGTGGACCGATAGCGGCGACGGTGATCCGATTGACCTGTTCGCCGCCTACAACGAGATGGACGAGGCGCGTTATCTGGTCGAACGAGCGCGGCAGTGGGTGCGTGATGGTGGCAGTTACGGCGACGTCGCCGTGCTCTATCGCAGCAACGCGCAGTCGCGCGCGTTCGAAGAAGCCCTGCTCAGCGAGCAGGTGCCGTACCGCGTATATGGCGGCATGCGCTTCTTCGAGCGTGCCGAAATCAAGGATGCGTTGGCTTACCTGCGCTTGATGACCAACCGCAACGACGACGCGGCCTTCGAGCGTGCGGTGAACACGCCGACACGCGGCATCGGCGAGCGCACTCTGGACGAGGTGCGACGCATTGCGCGGCAGCAGGCGCTGCCGTTGTGGGAAGCAGCGATGCTGGCCACGCAGGGCACCGACCTGACCTCGCGCGCGAAGAACGCCTTGGCCGGCTTCATCAATCTGGTGCAGCAGATCACCGCCGAAACCGGCGAGATGGATCTATCCGAGCGCATCGACCATGTGCTGTCGCGTTCGGCCTTGCGTGAGCACTGGGGCAAGGAAAGCCGCAACGCGCTGGATTCGGAATCGCGTACCGACAACCTCGACGAATTGATCTCGGTGGCCTCGCGCTTCGTGCGTCGCGAAGACGATATCGAAGAGGGTGCCGAGGACATGAGCGAGCTGGTTGCGTTCCTGTCCTATGCCTCGCTGGAGGCCGGTGAAGGCCAGGCGCAGGCGGGAGAGGAGGGCGTGCAGTTGATGACGCTGCATTCGGCCAAGGGCCTGGAATTCCCGCTGGTATTTCTGGCTGGCATGGAAGAAGGCCTGTTCCCCAGCGCACGTTCGCTGGAAGAAAGTGGACGTCTGGAGGAAGAGCGTCGTCTGGCCTACGTCGGCATCACCCGCGCGCGGCAGAAGCTGGTGCTGGGCTATGCCGAATCGCGCCGCATCCATGGCCAGGACAACTACAGCCTGCCGTCACGTTTCCTGCGTGAGATTCCGCGTGAGCTGCTCAACGAAGTTCGCCCCAAGGTGCAGGTCTCGCGCCCGGCCTCGCTTGGTGCAAACCGGTCGATGGGCGGCCACGCCAATATCGAAGCGCCGCCGATCAAGCTGGGTGCGTTGGTGAATCACCCGAAGTTCGGCGAAGGCATGGTCACCGACTACGAAGGCAACGGCCAGCATGCACGCGTGCAGGTCGAGTTCGCCGACGCCGGCAGCAAGTGGCTGGTGATGGCGTACGCGAATCTGACGGTGATTTGAGCGGGTGATCGGTGCCGGCGGTTTGTCGGTGCCCGTTGTCTATGCGAAAGGCTGCCGAGCATGGCTCGGCACTACGGGTGGGCTGTTTTTGCGAGCTATTGTGCGGACCACACTGGGAGGTATGGGTCAGCGCCTGATCGGGCCGGTTTGATCTTGCGCAAGGCATGGGGGCAACATCGGGTGTGCAATGGTGTCACCACCACCCTTCATCCAAGGAGAACTGCTCATGTACAAGCGCATCCTGATCGCCACCGATGGTTCCGAGCTTTCCGCCAAGGGCCTGGCCAAGGGGCTGGAACTGGCCGCCCAGCTGGGCGCGCATGCCGACATCGTCACCGTCTCCGAGCCATGGGCGGTGGGCATGTACGACGCTATGGGCTGGAGTGCCGGCTACGAGGCCAGCCCGGAGTACAAGAAGGACCGTGAGGACGCCGCGCAGAAGATCCTGCAGCCGGCGCTGGAGGCTGCCCATGCGGCCGATGTGGCCGACGTGCAGACCCACCATGTGCTGGACCGCTATGCCGCTGACGGCATCATCGACACCGCCAAGGCCTGCAACAGCGATCTGGTGGTGATGACCTCGCATGGCCGCCGCGGCGTCACCCGGGTACTGCTGGGCAGCCAGACCTCCGAAGTGCTGGCCCGCAGCACGGTACCGGTGCTGGTGATCCGCTGAGGCTTTCGCGCCCTCCCTTGCGCAAAGCGCAGGGGAGGGTTGGGGAGGGGTGCTTGTTGCTGTGTCCCCAAAGAAACCAGTGAGCCGAATCAGCAAAGCCATCAAACGAGGGCTTTGTCGGAGCAGGTGAAAGGGCCGGCTGCTATTCACGCTTGGCTGCCAAAAGCACCCCTCCCCAGCCCTCCCCTGCGTATTGCATACGCAAGGGAGGGAGCAAGATCACCAGCTATACAGCTTCCAATACACCGGCTTGGTGCCGTCCTTGTCGCTGTCCATGCGGCCGTCGCCATCGCGGTCGTACATGTAGAACGGGGCGCCACGGGCCGGGGTCACCTTGACCATGCGCAGGGTGCCGCCAACGCGGTATTCCTCGATGGTGTCACCGTTGTCCATCGCCTTGCGGGTGACATCCGCGCCTTTGACATCTACCGGTGGCGAACCACCGCCGAGGGTGGCGCAGCCGGCCAGGGCCAGCAGGGGGATCAGCAGCAAGGATTTCATGGTGGTGCTTCCTTCGGTGGGAATGGTCCGATTATGCCTGTCCACATGCGACAACGGCCCGCCGCGTAGAATCAGCGCATGAGCAGATTAGTCCTGATAGACGGTTCCAGTTACCTGTACCGCGCGTTCCACGCGCTCCCGCCACTGACCAACGCCAATGGCGAGCCGACCGGCGCGCTGTTTGGCGTGGTCAACATGCTGCGTTCCACGCTGAAAGAGAAGCCTGAGTACGTCGCCTTCGTGGTCGATGCGCCGGGCAAGACCTTCCGCGACGACATGTATGCCGAGTACAAGGCCAACCGTCCGCCAATGCCCGACGACCTGCGCTCGCAGGTGCAGCCGATGTGCGACATCGTGCAGGCGCTGGGCATCGACATCCTGCGCGTTGACGGCGTCGAAGCCGATGACGTGATCGGCACGCTGGCGCTGGCCGCCGCTGCGGATGGACTGGATGTCACCATCTCCACCGGCGACAAGGATTTTGCCCAGCTGGTGCGCCCGGGCGTTGCGCTGGTCAATACCATGACGGGCAGCCGCACCGATTCGGACGCGGCAGTGATGGAAAAATTCGGCGTGCATGCCGAGCAGATCGTCGACTACCTCGCCTTGATGGGCGACACCGTCGACAACGTGCCGGGCGTGGAGAAGTGCGGCCCCAAGACCGCCGCCAAGTGGCTGGCCGAGTACAACGATCTGGATGGCGTGATCGCCGCCGCCCCCACCATGAAGGGCAAGATCGGCGAAAACCTGCGCGCCGCATTGCCGCGCCTGCCGTTGAACCGAGATCTGGTCACCATCCGTACCGACGTTCCGCTGGAACAAGGTCCGCGCGATCTGCAGCTGCGCGAGCAGGACGTGGACTCGCTGCGCGGCCTGTACGCGCGCTACGGCTTCACCCAGGCGTTGCGTGAGCTGGGCGGGGCTGCTGCGCCGGATGTTGCCAGCGATGCCAAGCCCAGCCTGCGCGGTACCGCCGCGGGCTATGCCAAGACCGCCGACAGCGAGCCGGTTGCCGGCTTGGATCCGGCGATGGCGGAAAAGGGTGAATACGAAACGGTATTCACCACCGAACAATTGCAGGCCTGGGTGGAACGTCTGCAGGCCGCCGACGAATTTGCCTTCGACACCGAAACCGATGCGCTGGATGCGATGCGCGCCAACCTGGTCGGCATCAGCCTGGCGGTAGAGGTCGGCAAGGGTGCGTATATCCCGGTCGGCCATATCTATCCGGGTGCGCCCGCACAGCTGCCGATGCAGCAGGTTCTGGATGCGCTGAAGCCGCTCCTGGAAGACGCCAGCAAGAAGAAGCTCGGTCAGCATGGCAAGTACGACATCCATGTGCTGCGCCGCCACGGCGTCGACGTGCAGGGTTATGCCGACGACACCATGCTGGAAAGCTTCGTGCTCAATTCCACCGCCACCCGCCATGACATGGACTCGCTGGCGCAGCGTTACCTTGGCTACACCACCACCAAGTTCGAGGAAGTGGCAGGCAAGGGCGCAAAGCAGATTTCCTTCGCCCAGGTCGGCATCGATGAGGCCGGCGCCTACGCCGCCGAGGACGCTGACATCACCCTGCGCCTGCACCGCGTGCTGGGCCCGCAGCTGGCGGCGGTGCCGTCGCTGCAGAGCGTGTACCGCGATATCGAAATGCCGCTGGTACCGGTGCTTGCGCGCATCGAAGCCAACGGGGTGCGCATCGATGCGGGCGAACTGAAGCGGCAGAGCAGCGATCTGTCCGCGCGTATGCTGGCCGCACAGCAGAAGGCCACCGAACTGGCCGGCCATACCTTCAATCTCGACTCGCCCAAGCAGCTGCAGGCAGTATTGTTCGACGAACTGGGCTTGCCGGCGCTGGTGAAAACCCCCAAAGGCCAGCCCAGCACCAACGAAGAGGCGCTGGAGGCGATTGCCGAGCAGCATGAGCTGCCGCGGATAATCCTGGAATACCGCGGCCTGGCCAAGCTGCGCAGCACCTATACCGACAAGCTGCCGGAGATGGTCAACCCGGACACCGGCCGCGTCCACACCAGCTATCACCAGTCAGGTGCGGCGACCGGGCGTTTGTCCTCATCCGATCCCAACCTGCAGAACATCCCGGTGCGCACCGACGATGGTCGTCGCATCCGTCAGGCCTTTGTCGCACCGCCGGGGCGCAAGCTGATGGCCTGCGATTACTCGCAGATCGAACTGCGGATCATGGCGCATCTGTCCGAAGATCCGGGTCTGGTGCGTGCGTTCGAGCAGGGTGCCGACGTGCACCGCGCCACCGCCGCCGAAGTGTTCGGACGCGCGCTGGACGAAGTGACGCCGAACGAGCGTCGCGCGGCCAAGGCGATCAACTTCGGCCTGATGTACGGCATGAGTGCATTTGGCTTGGCCAAGAACCTCGGTATCGACCGTGGCCAGGCGCAGGATTATGTGGCGCTGTATTTCAGCCGCTATCCGGCGGTGCGCGACTTCATGGAGCGCATGCGCGTGCAGGCGCGCGAGCAGGGCTATGTGGAGACCCTGTTTGGTCGCCGCCTGTACTTGAACGACATCAACGCCCGCAACCAGGGCCTGCGTGCCGGCGCCGAGCGTGCCGCAATCAACGCACCGATGCAGGGCACCGCGGCGGACATCATCAAACGCGCGATGGTCAGCGTGGACGGCTGGCTGCAGGGGCACAGTGACAAGGCCAAGATGATCCTGCAGGTGCACGATGAACTGGTATTCGAGGCGGACATCGCATTCATCGGCACCCTGCGTGCCGAAGTCGAGCAACGGATGGCAGCCGCCGCGAGCCTGCGTGTGCCCTTGGTTGTTGATACCGGAATCGGGGGAAATTGGGACGAAGCTCATTGATTTTCTAGTTTCTTAACTAGAAAGTTTTAGTAAATGAAACAATGCGTCGCGTTACAGCGTATTTAGTAAATGCCAGTGTTTTTGGCAGATGAATCTGTCCTTAATTCTTTTGAAACGAAGACAGAATCTTCACGATCCATCAAGGTTGGGAATGCTCATATAGTCCGCGACAGACGCAACGTCTGTCGCGGATCTCTCCCATCCCCTGGAGCAGATCTCGGAGCGGGGATTCCTCCCCAAATGCCCGCTCCCCGGCCCCGTCGACCCCCCCCTGGTCGGCGGGGCTTCTTTTTTGGGCGAAAGAAAGCATTCCGGCTGGCGCTGCAGTCGCCGGGCTGCTCGCATCATCTTTATCCGCAATGGCCGAGGATGACGTCATCGAGTGATGGAGGGGAACCATGTCCGATCTTTTTGCGCTGGCGATGCCGTGGTGGGAATTCATCCTGCGCGCGGTGATTGTCTATGTCGTGGTGCTGGTGATGGTGCGGTTGGCAGGCAAACGCACGCTGGGCCAGTTCACCCCGTTCGACATGTTGTTGTTGGTGTTGTTGGGCAACGCCGTGCAGAACGCCTTGCTCGGCCCGGACACGTCACTGGGCGGTGGCCTGTTGCTGGCGCTGACGCTGATCAGCTTGAACTACTTCGTGGGCTGGATTACCACCCGCAGCCCAGCCGTGGAGCGGATGATCGAAGGTGAGCCGGTGGTACTAGCGCGTCACGGCCATGTGCTGCAGAAAGTGCTGCAACGCGAGCTGGTGAGCAAGGCCGATTTCGCCAAGGCGATGCGCGACGCAGGTTGCGATGAAGTGGATGAAGTAGACCTGGCACTGCTGGAAACCAACGGCCACATCACCATCATCCTCAAGAAGGACAACATGTAATGTCGAGCCATGCTCGGCAGAGGCTTTACCCGGAATCCTGACTTGTAGGAGCGGCGTCAGCCGCGAAGCTCGTGATCCATCCGATTGCAGGCATTGCTGCAATTTCATTGCTGTTGGCTTCGCGGCTTACGCCGCTCCCACAATTGTTGGATTGTTGGTAAAGCTCCTGCCGAGCATGGCTCGGCACTACAGGCTGCGGTGCTGCTTGTAAGGCCCCTGCCGAGCATGGCTCGGCACTACGGTTCTACAGCCAATCTCTTGGGACCAGGTATTCGGCCAGGCGCGCTTCGTCACTACCGGTGTCGGGGGTGTAGCCGTACTCCCAGCGCACGCGCGGTGGCAGGCTCATCAAGATGCTCTCGCTGCGGCCGCCACTCTGCAGGCCGAACAAGGTGCCGCGGTCGTAAACCAGGTTGAATTCGACGTAGCGGCCGCGGCGGTACAGCTGGAATTCGCGCTCGCGTTCGCCATACGGTGCGTCCTTGCGACGCTCGACGATGGGCAGATAGGCATCGAGGAAGCCGTCGCCAACTGCCTGCATGTAGCTGAAGTCGGTTTCGAAGTCGTCGTGCAGGTCGTCGAAGAACAGGCCACCTACACCGCGTGTTTCATTGCGGTGCTTGAGGAAGAAATACTCATCGCACCAGTGCTTGTGCGCGGCATAGCGATCTTCGCCGTAAGGCGCGCACAGCTCACGGGCAACCGTGTGCCAGTGCTGCACGTCTTCGTCGAAGGGGTAGAACGGGGTCAGGTCGAAACCACCGCCGAACCAGGCCGCCACCGTCTTGCCATCCAGTTCGGCCTGGAAGTAACGCACGTTGGCGTGGGTGGTGGGCAGGTAGGGGTTGCTGGGGTGGAACACCAGCGATACGCCACAGGCGCGCCAGGAGGCTCCTGCGAGTTCTGGACGATTCGCTGAGGCCGAGGGTGGCAGGCGGGTGCCGGCGACGTCGGAGAAGCCGATGCCGGCCTGCTCGAACACCGCGCCATCGCGCAGGATGCGGGTGCGGCCACCGCCGCCTTCGGTGCGCTGCCAGCGGTCTTCGTTGAAACGGGCCTGGCCGTCGGCCTGCTCGATGGCGGCGCAGATGCGGTCCTGCAGGCCGGTCAGATAGTCGCGTACGCGGTCGAATTCGTTCATGTGCGTACTGTAGCGCAGGCCGCTGCTGCGGCCTGTGCCCGATGCCTTACTTGCGCAGCGATTTGCCCTTGCTGGATGCAGCCGGCGCTTCGGCTTCTTCTTCGTTTTCGAGGTCCTCGGCGGCACGCATCAACTGCGCGCCCAACCCGGCCATTGCCCAGTTGGTGGTCTCGTAGACATCGCAGGCCACGTGGGTGCCCTTGCCGTCGCGCTTGCAGATGGACAGCAGCTTGCCGGGGATGTCTTCATCACCGGTGTTTTCGTAGACGGTGCGCAGGTTCTCGCAGCCAACGCGGACGCCGGCCTGGCACAGCTTCTGGTAGGACGGCGCGGCGGCCTGCCAGTCGCCGGCCAGTGAGTGGCGGTGGCCGATCGCGTTGCAGCCCTGCAGTTTGCCGCTGTCGCAGCAGGCCTGCGGGTCACTGCCCAGCGGGCAATCCTGCGGCAGCGGCAGTTCGACGAACACCTTGGGCGCGCTGCACTGGCTGCTGCCGCCAGTGCGCTGGTAGACGGCATAGCGGTTCCAGCTGTCGATGCCGAGCAGGCCGCCGTTGCGCAGCGGCTTGAGCACGAAGTCGCCACCCTTGTCGTGGCGGATATGGATGGCGCCATCCTGCAGGCGTGCGCGCAGCTCGCTGCCCATGCCCATCGTGACCAGGCCATCGTTGCCGAAACCGAGCTCATCCATCAGACCGGTGCTGGCCTTGTAGTCGCCGCAGGGCAGGCTGCTGGCGGGGCCGACATCAAGGTCGGTGGCGCTCAGTGCAGCCAGGCTTTTTGCACGCTTGCAGGTCATCTCGTCGGCGCCGGCCTTGCAGGCCAGCTGCAGCGCTTCGCGCGCGGGCAGGTAGCGTCCGGCATCCCAATGTGCATCGGCGACCTCGCTGCAGAAGCCTGCGTCCGGATGGCTGCGGCACAGCTCCAGCAGTTCGTTCAAGCGCGGCTCGGCCAGGACCGCGGTGTTGCTGCTCAAGGCGCCGACCAGCGCCTTGGCCATGGCGATACCCAGCACTTCCTTGGCTGCGGCCAGGCACGCCGCTTCGTTGTACTGCGGGTTGCCTTCCTTGCAGACCGCAGGTTCTTCGAGATCCGGATCAGGGGATGCTGCCTGTTGTGCGGCCTGGGCTTCATCGCGGTAGCTGGACAACAGGCGTTCGCAGGCGAAGGGCAAGTCCTCTTGGCACCACTGGTTCAGCTGCTGCGGGGTTGCCGAGCTGGCGTTCTCGATGCAGCTGTCGATATCGGCACGGCAACTGTTCGCGGCTGGCGTGGGCGCGGTCTTGCAGCTGCTGCTTGAATCAAGCACGTAGTCGCCGAGGCTGCCGGTGATGCGCTTGCCGTCGCGGCTGAGGCTGTATTCGGTGCTGAAGCCGTTGGATACGTCGGCGGCATGCAGGGTGCTGCCCTGCTGGCGGATCACGTATTGGGTGGGCGCCAGGCCTTCATAGCGCATCGACGCCTGACTGCTGCTTTCGACCATGAAGCGGGCCGAGCCCTGTTCGGCGGTATAGCTGCCACAGCTCAGGGTGGCGGCAGCGGCCGGCATCGCGCTGAGCGCAAGCAGCCCATAGGCGAGGGCAGAGAGGTAACGTGGGACGGACATGCAAACTCCGGGGGACTCAACGAAACAGGGCGCGAACGTCAGGGCGACTCAGCTTGATCACCAGCCACCCATGCAGCATCGCAAGTGCCAAGGCGGTAACGGCGCTGGTGATCAGCGAGGTCCACAGGCCGACGCGTAGTTGCACGCGCATATCCAGGCCTTGTGGGGAATTGAGGACCTCGGCAGGCACCATCGCCTGCATGCTGTCGAACATGCTGTGGATCAGCGGCAGGAAGGCGAAGTTGGCCAAGGCCACCAAGACCAGAAAGACGATGAAGCCGATCCGGCCCCATTCGCGGTGCTTGAGCAAGGCCCACGACACTGCCAGAAACGCGATCGACAGCAGTAGGCCAAGCACGCTCAGCGAGAGTGCGTGCTCACTGAGCCAGAGCATGCTCGGCGGCACCGGCAGGCCTTCGTTCTGCATGGCGTGGAGGATGTCCATGCGGCCCATCAGAGCCACCAGCAGCAGTTGCAGCAGGCTCCAGGCAATGGCCAGCGCAGCCATCAGCAGCGAGAGTTTGGCGGTGACGGCGATGAACGAGGCTGCTGCGGAGGGCGTGGCAGGAAGGGGCGGAAGCTGGGGCGGGTTCACGATGGTTCGCTACAAATGTGTGGGTGGGCCAGTGCCGTCTTCAGTCGGCTTGCGTGGTGGAGAACAGCGCGGCGTGCGCTGCGGGCAGTACATGCAGGGCACTCAACGGTGCCAGCTTCACGCCATGCGGTGGCTGCAATGGAATCCAGGCGAGCTCGGCGATCTCCGCCTGCACCTGCGGAGTTCCGCTGATGCTGACCAGGAAGGATTCGCCCTGCACACGGCGACCTGGTTCGTTGACCGCGGCGTCTTCGAAGCTGCCCAGCGCTATTGCGGTGCTGCTGTCGACGTGCACACCGAGTTCTTCGTGCAGCTCACGTGCCAGGGTCTGCAATGCGTCCTCGCCGGGCTCGCGCTTGCCGCCGGGCTGGATGAAGGTATCCGAGCCGTGTTTGCGCACGACCAGCACGTGTTGCTGCGGATCGAGGATGACGGCGGTGACGATGCGGATGGGGTTTTCGGTGAAGGGCATGTGCTTCCAGCGGGTAGGGCTCCGTGGAGGGAATGGTACTGGAGGCTAGGTTGATGGTGGGTGCTGCGTAGGCAGGAGCGGGATCAAAATCAAGAGCACCCCTCCCCAGCCCTCCCCTGCGCGTTGCGCAAGGGAGGGAGCCAATCTACCCCCACAAACAACAAGGGCGCCTCGCGGCGCCCTTGTTGATGCTTACTTCAGTTCCTGCTCGAACAACTTGAGGATGCGCTTGTACTGATCCAGCCAGGAATCGGCACGCGTATAGCTGTGACGCTCCAGCGGGTAGGGCGCGATCGACCAGTTGTCCTTGTGCAGCTCGATCAGCTTCTGGCTCATGTTGATCGAGTCCTGGAAGAACACGTTGTCATCCATCATGCCGTGCGCGATCAGCAGGTTGTCCTGCAGGCCTTCGGCATACTCGATCGGCGAGGAGATGCGGTAAGCCTCTGGATCGATGTCCGGGGTGTTGAGGATGTTGGCGGTGTAGGCGTGGTTGTACTGATGCCAATCACCGACCGGACGCAGCGCCGCGCCGGCCTTGAAGGTGCCCGGCGAGCGGAACAGCGCCATATAGGTCATGAAGCCGCCGTAGGAGCCGCCGTAGATGCCGGCATGGGCGCGATCACCCTGCTTGGTTTCCACCAGCCAATCCAGACCGTCCAGGTAATCATTCAACTCCGGATGGCCCATGTTGCGGTAGATGGCGGTGCGCCAGTTGCGGCCATAGCCTTCGCTGCCACGGTAGTCCATGTCCAGCACGATGTAACCCTTCTGCACCAGCAGGTTGTGGAACATCTGCTCGCGGAAGTAGGTGGGATAGCGTGCATGCACGTTCTGCAGGTAGCCGGCGCCGTGCACGAACATGGCGATCGGGTATTGCTTGCCCGGCTCGAGTTTTTCCGGGCCGTAGTACTTTGCCCATACATGGCCGGCGCCGTGCTTGGATGGCACCTGCACCATCTGCGGTTGCACCCATTCGCGGGCCTTGAACTCGGCGCTGCGGGTGTCGGTCAGCTTGCGTGCTTCGCCACCGCTGACCGGCAGCACTGCGACCTGGGCCGGCAGATAGGCTGCGGAGTAACGCACCAGCAGCTGCTGACCATCCGGCGACAGGCTGAAGTCTTCCACGCCATCGAGCGCAGTCACTTCGCGCACGGCACCGCCGTTGGCGTCGACGTTGCAGACTTCATAGTCGCCCGGCCATTTCTGGTTGCAGACGAAGTAGAAGCTGTTGCCGTCGGCGCTGACCACTGGGGCCGAGGTTTCCCAGTTGCCCGAGGTGATCGCCTTCGGCTTGTTGCTGCCGTTCTGCGTGTACAGGTGCGAATAGCCGGATTCTTCAGACAGCAGCCACAGGGTGCGGCCATCCGGCATCCAGCCGTAATCATTGAAGCCCCAGTTGATCCAGCCGCCATCGGTCAGCCGGTGACGGCTTTCCAGGCGCGCACTGCTGACACTGGTGGTGGCGATCCAGCGGTCCTTGTTGTCGTTGGCGCGCAGCATCAGCGCGGCCTGGCTGCCGTCGGCGTTCCAACGGATGCCGCCGCCCATGAACTCGCTCATCAGTTCCAGCGGACGATTGCCCTTCAGCGCGTCCTTGCCGGCCTTGCGGCGCAGCTCGGCCAGCGGGTCGGTGGCGATGCCGGGCAGCTTGTCCAGCGACAGCTGCTCGACCTTGCCGGTAGCCGCATCGGCCAGCCAGAACGTGTGTGGCTCGGGATTGTTGCGGCCAACGCGGGTACGGGTGTCTTCAGCTTCTTCGTAGCCGGACTCGGTCACGTACAGCGGCATCTTGCCGCCGCGACCTTCGTCGTAGCCCTTGGGCTTGGTCACCACGATCAGGTGGCGAGCATCGGGCGACAGCGCGCTGTCGACGATCTCGACATCGGCGCCTAGGAAAATCGGTGCCGGTGCGCGGGTCGGGTCGGCCTGGCGCCAACGCTCGCCCTGCTCGCGCAGTTCTTCGCGCTGGGCGCGATCAGTGCGCAGCGTGGACAGGGTGCGCATCTGCTGGTCGCGCAGCACGTCGGCCTTGGGCGCATCGGCCGGGTTTTTGTCGGCCTTGAGCTGGGCGACCTGGCTGGTGATGTTGTTGCGCGGATTCCAGTGGAACCAGTTGTTGCCCACTTCCCAGATCACGCCGCCATCGCTGGCGAAATTGACGCCACTGGCGCGCTCGTTGCTGCGGGTCAGCTGGGTCAGGGTGCCGTTGCGCAGGTCGCGCACGAATACGTCGCCATTGCGGACGAAGGCCATGCGCTGGCGGCTGCTGTCATAGACGCGGTCAGCCGCATCGAGGGTGCCGCGCTGGTCATCGGCTACCTGCTGGGCGACGCCGCCGGCCAGCGGCAGGCGGAAGCTGTCGCGCACCGCGCTGCCCTGGCGCTTGAGCGTGTATTCGACCTGTTGGCCGTTCCACGACCACCAGGCCGATTCAACCGGCGGCCCGATCCAGTCCGGATTGGCCATCGCCTGTTCGATGGTGATCGGTGTGGGCGCGGCATGGGCGTTGCCGAAAGCGGTCAACAACAGCAGGGACAGGGGCAGCAGCTTGGGCATCATTCGGCACCGGTGAAAGAGAACCGCGCAAGGGTAGCAGCAGGCCAACGCGACGGGCTGGGCCACAGGTCATGGAGGCAGGGTTCGGCGGGTGAGCTGCCGGAATCGGCAATGTTTTGGCGGCGTGCGAAGTGCGCGGGAGGGCTGATTTGCCCCCTCCCTTGCGCCATAGGCGCAGGGGAGGGTTGGGGAGGGGGGCTTTGGGTTTTGCTTTTTGCGTTTTGCGCTGGTGATGTAGAGCCAAAAGCAAAAGCAAAAGCAAATGCGTACCCCTCCCCAACCCTCCCCTTGGCCCTCGGCCAAAGGGAGGGAGCAAAGTGCAGTCCTCCCCAACCCTCCCCTTGGCTTCGCCAAAGGGAGGGAGCTATAGCTACTGCGACTTTTTGACGCACTGCGACATCCGGTCACATCCGTTCTTAACCAATACAGGACCAGAATCGCCCCAATTAAAGAATTGCGGAGAAGCGCCCGTGGAAGCGCTGCTGTTGTCCCGGATCCAATTCGGATTCGTCGTCAGTTTTCATGTGCTGTTTCCTGCCTTCACCATCGGCACGGCCAGCTGGTTGGCTTTCGTCGAATGGCGTTGGCTGCGTACCCGCAATCCGGTCTGGCGTGAGCTGTTTTTCTTCTGGCAGAAGATCTTCGCCGTGTCCTTCGGCATGGGCGTGGTCAGCGGCATCGTCATGGCGTTCCAGTTCGGCACCAACTGGCCGCGCCTGAGTGAAGTTGCTGGCACGGTGATCGGTCCGCTGCTCACCTACGAAGTACTGACTGCGTTCTTCCTGGAAGCCAGTTTCCTCGGCGTGATGCTGTTTGGTTGGGAGAAGGTCTCGCCGCGCCTGCACTTCTTCTCCACCTGCATGGTGGCGTTGGGCACGCTGTTTTCCACGTTCTGGATCCTGTCTTCCAATAGTTGGCTGCATACGCCGGCCGGCTACACGCTGGTCGATGGCATCGTGCATCCGCAGGACTGGTGGCAGATCGTATTCAACCCGTCTTTCCCGTACCGCCTGGCGCATATGGCGCTGGGTTCGTTCATCACCACGTGCTTTGTCATCGGCGGTGTCGGTGCCTGGTATCTGCGTCGTGGCGTGCATGTGGAAGCTGGTCGCAAGATGTTGGTCGCTGCGGTCGCGTTTGCGGCGTTGACGGTGCCAGTGCAGATCTTTGTCGGTGACATGCATGGTTTGAACACGCTGGAGCACCAGCCGATGAAGATCGCGGCGATGGAAGCGCACTGGCATGAAACCAAGCCCGGCGAAGGCGTGCCGCTGGTGGTGTTCGCGGTGCCCAATGAAAAGGAAGAGCGCAACGATTACGAGATTGCCATTCCCAAGCTCGGCAGCGTGATCCTGACCCACAGCACGGACGGTACGTTCGCACCACTGACCTCGGTGCCGGCCAGCGAGCGGCCGCCGGTGGTGCCGGTGTTCTACGCGTTCCGCATCATGGTCGGGATCGGCTCGCTGATGCTGTTGGTTGCGTGGATCTCGGCCTTCCAGTTGTGGCGTGGACGCCTGCTGCAGTCGAAGTGGCTGCTGCGCGGCTGGAACTGGATGCTGCCCAGCGGTTTCGTCGCGCTGGTGGCTGGTTGGTTCGTTACCGAAATGGGCCGGCAGCCGTGGGTGGTTTACGGCGTGCTGCGCACCGCCGATGCAGTCGGCACGCAGAGTGTGTGGATGACGGTGTTGTCGTTGGTGGTGTACGTGATCGGCTATCTGTTCGTGTTTGGCTGGGGCATCTGGTATCTGGTCAAGATCATGCGCAGTGGGCCCAAGCCGCATGATCTGCCGCCGCGTGATGACGGCATGCATACCCCGGCGCGGCCACTGTCCGGCGTCAACGAACCACTGGAGGAGCGCTGACATGGAGATGACAACCTGGCTGCCGGTGGCATGGTTCGCGGTGATTGGTTTCGGCGTGCTGATGTACGTGGTGCTGGATGGCTTCGTGCTCGGCATCGGCATCCTGGCGCCGTTTGCCGAGGATGAGCAGCAGCTCGACGTGATGATGAATACCGCCGCGCCGATCTGGGATGGCAATGAAACCTGGCTGGTGCTCGGTGGTGCTGGTCTGATGGCGGCGTTTCCCAAGGCCTATGCGGTGCTGCTGTCCGGTTTGTATCTGCCAGTGCTGCTGCTGGTGATGGGGCTGGTGTTCCGCGGCGTGGCCTTCGAGTTCCGCTTCAAGGCGCATCGCTCGCGCGCGCTGTGGAGTGTGTCGTTTGCGATGGGCTCGCTGCTGGCATCGTTCGCTCAAGGCGTGATTCTGGGCGCCTTGGTGCAGGGCTTGCCGATGCAGGACGGGCATTACAGCGGCGGTGCCTTCGGCTGGTTCAGCCCGTTCTCGATGCTGACCGGCGTGGCGGTGGTGACCGGTTATGCGCTGCTCGGCAGCACCTGGCTGATCCTCAAGACCGAAGGCCGTGAGCAGGCCTTGGCGCGCTCGCTGACGCGGCCGCTGATGGTGGCGGTGATCGTGTTCATGGGCCTGGTCAGTACCTGGTTGCCGTTCCTGCAGTCGAGGGTGATGGAGCGCTGGTTCAGCGATGGCAACTTCTGGTGGCTGTCGCCGGTGCCGCTGCTGACCCTGGCCGTGGCGGTGGCGCTGTGGCGCAGCGCCATGCACCCGCGGCGCGATCTGCCGCCGTTCCTGCTGACCCTGGCGCTGTTCGTGCTCGGCTTCGTCGGCCTGGTGCTGGGCATGTGGCCCTATCTGCTGCCGCCGCATCTGACGCTGTGGCAGGCCGCTGCGCCAGCGTCGTCGCTGGGTTTCAGCATGGTCGGGCTGGTGCTGCTGTTGCCGGTGATCCTCGGCTATACGGTGTGGTCGTACCGGGTGTTCCGCGGCAAGGTAACGGCCGAAACCGGCTATCACTGAACCTGTGTTGATCTGGCCCGGCGCATGCGCCGGGGCAGGCTCTGTGGCGCGGTTCTCAGCCGTGCAGGCCTTCGATTTCCACCAGCAATTCGGCGCGGCAGACTTCGCCGTGTAGCACGATGAAGCTGGATTCGGCCAGGCCGCTCTGCTGCAGTTGCAGGCTCACCTCGGCCGCGTCCTGCGGATTGCGCACGTACACCTTGAGCAGTGATTGGTCGCCCAGTTGGGGTGGGAGCGCCGGCCGTTGCTGTCGTGCACGATCGATCAGGCTCTGCAGATTGGTCAGGGTTTCGTCCAGCTGCATTGCCACCGAGCCGTGGTGTTGCGAGCGGTGGCCGACGATGGCGGCGGTGCCTGATTGCAGCAGCGGCAGGCCGGTCGTAAGTGGCGGCAGCATCGCACGTGCAAAGCTGGGTGACTGCGGGCCGTATTGGCGCGGATAGGCATAGGCGCTGACCTGACGCGGGTTTTCCAGCGGCGTGCCTGGCTGGCGAGCGGACAGGCAATACACCTGCACCCGACGGCGGCCGTCAAAACAGCCGATGCAGGTGGCGGCGGGCATTGCTGCGTCATTCACCACCTGCAGGCCGCGCACGCGGCCCAGGCAGAAGCGGCGGTAGCGCTCGTTGTCGTCGTCGCCTTCGGTGATGGCATCAAGGTAATTCCAGGTGCGCAGCAACGACGGATAGCCACTGTGCGACAGGAATTCGCTCAGTGCGGCATAGGCCGTGGCGGTCGCGGCCTCGATATCGCCGTCGACTTCGGCGACCTCGATGGACGTGAACAGCAGTTCGGCGTTGCGTGACCATTGCACCGCGCCGCTGCTGCCGTGTTCAGCGGCGCTATCGCCTTGCCAGATTTCGATCTGGTCGGCGCCATGTATCGCCAATGGCACCTGCAGCCAGTGCGGCGCGTCGTGCAGTGTCGGCCCGGCGTTGAATCCGAATACGGCCAGTGTGCTGGGGTCGGCCAGCGCTGCGGCGGCCTGTTGGGCGGGTAGATAGCTGGCGCGGAACGCTGAATGCGGGGTGCCGGGCTGGGCAGCGGTAGCTTGCTGCATGAAGAGGTTGCTGTTGCCCATACCGTGAATCTGCTGCCAATGGCCGGGTCTCATGATAGCTTGCCACGCTTCACGGTCCCAGCAGATACCGTTTTTGCAGGTGTCGCGGCGTATTCGGGGGAATGCGTCGCTCAGTCAAGCTGGGCTTCATGCGTCATGTAGTTGGATTGCAGTGGTGGCAATGATCGAATTTTCAGTGGCCGGTTGGTCGGCATGGGCGCCGGACCTGACTACGGCGGAGCAATGGCGGGCCTGGGCTGAGCGGCCCTGGCTGCCGCAGGGAGACGCTGCGCCGGCGTTGTTGGAGGTGCCGGCGATGCAGCGGCGGCGTATCGAGCGGCTCGGGCGCATGGCGATCCAGGCAGCCTGCTGGTGCGAGCAGGCCGAGGATGAATCCGACATCCCGCTGGTGTTCGCCTCCCGCCATGGCGATGTGGCGCGCTCGCTGGCCCTGCTGCAGTCGCTGGTGGGGCAGGAGCCGATGTCGCCGACCGCGTTTGGTCTGTCCGTGCATAACGCTGTTGCAGCGCTGTACTCGATCATGCGCGGCAGCCGCAGCAATTATCTGGCGCTGGCGGCCGGGGCGGCGACGGTGGAGGCAGCCTGCGTGGAGGCGTATGGCCTGCTGGCCGATGGCGCACCCGAAGTGCGGGTGATTGTGTACGAGGCGTCGTTGCCGGCCCTGTATGCGGGATTTGCGGATGAGCCCGATGCCGGCTTTGCCTGGTGCTGGCGGTTGCGCCGGGCCGATCAGCCCGGTACCCGGCTCAGTCTGGCCTGGCGGGCTGCTCAGGGTTCGTCCGAGAGATCGCTTTTGCCGCGCGGCTTGGCTGCACATGCGTTCCTTTTGTCGGAAGATGCCGGCATGATCAATGCCGTTGATGGTCGGGACTGGGTCTGGGCGCGGCATGGCTGAGGCTGGGCGCGTTTGGCTCAACCACGCCTGGCGGGTGTTCGCCACCGGGCTCAGTTTTGCTGCCTTCGGCATTGGCGGTTTGCTGCTGGGTGGTCTGGTGATGCCAGCGCTGCTGCTGATCCGCGACGAGCGGCGCCGGCGCCGGATTGCCCGCCGCCTGGTGCAACTCAGCTTTGCCGGGCATATCGGGCTGATGCGTCGGCTCGGCGTGCTGACCTACGAAATCGTTGGCGCTGAGCGCCTGCAACGACGGGGCTTGCTGGTGCTGGCCAACCACCCGACCCTGATCGATGTGGTGTTCCTGGTGTCGCTGCTGCCCAATGCCGATTGCGTGGTCAAACGCGCAGTGGCCATCAATCCGTTCATGCGCGGGCCGGTGCGTGCGGCTGGCTATATCTCCAATGATGACGGCGCCGGGCTGGTAGAGGATTGCATTGCTGCGGTGCAGGCCGGCGGCAGTCTGGTGATCTTCCCTGAGGGCACCCGCAGCGTGCCTGGCCAGCCATTGCGGCTGCAGCGCGGGGCGGCAAATATCGCGGTCAGGGGGGGGGCTGGACGTCACTCCGGTGCACATCCGCTGCAGCCCGGCAACCTTTGGTAAGGGGCAGAAATGGTATCTTGTGCCGCCGCGGCGTTTCCACGTTCGAATCGAGGTGGGTGAAGATATTCAGATCCACCCGTTCCTGGTCGATAGCCCCACGTCAAAGGGGGATGCGTTGGCAGCGCGTCGCCTTACCGACCACCTCACCCATTATTTCGATCTTGCTGGAGATCCGAACCGTGCAGGCACTTGAGCACGAGATCAAGGAATTGATCATTTCATCGCTGTCACTGGAAGACATCGCGCCGGAGGACATTGATTCCGCCGCGCCGCTGTTCGTCGAAGGGCTGGGTCTGGACTCCATCGATGCGTTGGAGCTTGGCTTGGCGCTGCAGAAAAAGTATGGGGTCAGCCTGTCGGCTGACTCGGAAGAGACCCGCCGCCATTTCTCCAGCGTGCGTGCGCTCAGCGAGTTTGTCGCTGCCCGTCAGTCGTAACCGGGCCAGGAATTGCCATGACCAAGAGTGAATTGTTCGACCATATCGTTCGCATTCTCAACGACAGTTTTGAGATTGCGGCGGAGCGGATCAAGCCCGAGGCACGCCTGTACGAAGACCTGGACATCGACAGCATCGATGCGGTGGATCTGATCGTGCAGCTCAAGCCGTTGCTGGGCCGCAATCTGCAGCCGGAGGCCTTCAAGACCGTGCGCACCGTGCAGGACGTGGTCGACGTCGTGCATGGCCTGCTGCCCGATCAAGCTGCCGCCTGACCGGACCGGCAGGGGCCTGGCATGACGCGGTTCCGCGCGCTCGCCTTTGGTCTGTTGACGGTTGCCTATCCGTTGCTGGTGTATCTGGCGATGGGGCGTTTCGAGCCCCGCTGGATGGCCTTGCTGTTGTTTGCGCTGGCCTTGCTGCGGGCGTTGACCAGTCGCCAGCCGCTGTGGATGGCAGCGGCTGCAGGTGCCGGCGTGCTGGCCTTGTTGACCACCCTGCTCAACCAGGCGCTGCCATTGAAGCTTTACCCGTTGCTGGTCAACGTGGTGATGTTGTTGGTGTTTGCTACCAGCCTGCGGTTCGGGCCGCCGGTGGTGGAGCGTTTGGCGCGCCTGCAGGAGCCGGACCTGCCGTCCTTTGCGGTGGCGTATACCCGCAAGGTGACCCAGGTCTGGTGTGGTTTTTTTGTTCTCAATGGGGGCCTGGCCCTGGTAACCGCGCTATGGGCGTCGGACCGGACCTGGGCGCTGTACAACGGATTGTTGGCGTACGTGATGATGGCTGTGTTGTTTGCAGGTGAATGGCTGGTACGGCGGCGGGTGAAGGCTGCGCACGCCCATGTCTGAGTGGATCGCTCTGGACCGGTTGCTGCTGCAGCCGCAATCGGCGCGTTGCGTCGGCCTGTGCGAGGGCGTGGCGGTTACCCACGCGGCATTCCGCCAGCAGGCAATGGCGTGGCGGCAGGCATTTGCCGTCGCGCCCGGCCGCGATTGGGCGCTGTACTTTGATGAGGCGCTGCCGTTCGCGGCAGCCTTGTTCGGTGCCTGGCATGCAGGCAAACGCGTGTTTCTGGCCGCCGACAACCTACCGGCCAGCTTGGCTGAACTGCAGTCGCGGGTAAGTGGCTTTGCCGGTGACGTTGATCCAGTGCATGCGCCGTTGGCCGCAGTGGCGGCGCCCGCCAACATTGCTTTCGAACCCTTGGATGAGCGCGCCTGCGAGTTGGTGGTATTCACCTCCGGCAGTACCGGCGAGCCCAGTGCGATCAGCAAACGGCTGGATCAGCTGGCGCGCGAAGTGGACGCCTTGCAGGCCGCCTTTGGTGCCGAGCTGGAAGGTGCCCAGGTTCACGGCACGGTTTCGCATCAACATATCTACGGGCTGCTGTTCCGGGTGCTGTGGCCACTGGCCGCGGGACGCGCAATCCAGCCGCGTCGTTTCTTCCATGAAGACCTGATCAAGGCGCTGAGCGCTGCCGACAGTGTGCTGGTGGCAACACCTGCGCATCTGAAACGGCTGCCCGAGCAATTGGATTGGGCCGCGCTGCACGGACGCTTGCGCGCCGTGTTTTCCTCCGGCGGCCCGTTGCCAGCCGATGCTGCGCCACAGGTGCGGCAATTGTTGGGCGTGGCGCCCACCGAGGTGTACGGCAGCAGCGAAACCGGCGGTGTCGCCTGGCGTCGCTGGCACGATGCAGCGCCGACCTGGCAACCGCTGCCGGGTGTGCAGTGGCGGATCGAAGACGGCTGCCTGATGGTGGCCTCGGCGCATCTGCCGACGACGGATTGGTGGCAGACCCAGGATCGCGTCGAAGCCTTGGCCGAGGGTCGCTTCCGCCTGCTCGGCCGTGCCGACCGCATCGTCAAGATCGAAGAACGGCGGGTATCGCTGGATGCACTGGAGCGCGCGCTGCGGGCCGACCCGCAGGTCGAGGATGTGCGGGTACTGGTACTGGCGGGTGCGCGTGAACAACTCGCTGCGGTGGTGGTGCCGACGGATGCCGCGCTGATTGCGGCTGACGATGTTGCCCGCCGCGCATTCCAGCAGCATCTGGCAACGGTATTGGCGCGCAGTCATGATGCGGTGACACGTCCGCGCCGCTGGCGCCTGCTCAGTGCCTTGCCGCTCAATGCACAGGGCAAGGTCACGCACGCCGCCTTGGCCGCGCTGTTCCAGCCACTGATGCCGACGCCGCGTTGGCTCCAGCGTTCGCCCAGCAACGCTGTTGCCGAGTTGGTGTTGGACCCGGCATTGCGGGTGTTCGAAGGACACTTTCCGCAGGCGCGGATTCTGCCCGGGGTCGCCCAGCTGGATTGGGCCATCCGTTATGGTCGGCAGGTATTCGACATGCCGCCGCGCTTCGAGCGCATGGATGCGGTCAAATTCCAGCATGTAGCGCGGCCGGGACAACTGCTGTCGTTGCAGTTGGACTGGGATGCCGCGCGCGGTGTGCTGGGCTTCCGCTACAGCTCCGAGCATGGCGTGCACGCCAGCGGCAAGGTGGTATTTGCCGATGCGTGATGCACTGCAGGCCAGGGGCGCCTACGCGGCGCTGGTGGTGATTCCCGTATACGACCATGAGCAGGCGATAGCAGCGGTGGTTGCTGGCGTGCGCGCTGCTGGCCTGCCGTGTCTGCTGGTGGACGACGGCTCGCACCCGGCCTGCGCGCAGGTGCTGCGTGTGCTGGCGGAGCAGGCCGACGTTGATCTGCTGCGGCTGGAACAGAACCAGGGCAAGGGCGGTGCGATGCTGGCCGGCTTCGCCGAGGCGGCGCGGCTTGGCTACAGCCACGTAGTGCAGATCGATGCGGATGGCCAGCACGACACCGGCGATCTGCCGCGTTTCGTGGCTTTGTCGCAGGCGCAACCACAGGCGGTGATCTGCGGTGTGCCGATCTATGACGAGAGCGTGCCCAAGGCGCGTCTGTACGGACGCTACCTCACCCATGTGTGGGTGTGGATCAACACCTTGTCGCTGCACCTGCGCGATTCGATGTGCGGCTTCCGGGTCTATCCGTTGCCGCCGGTAGTACGGCTTGCCGCCGAGGAAACCATCGGCAGGCGCATGGACTTCGACAGTGAGATCCTGGTGCGCCTGTTCTGGCGGCAGCTGCCGGTGATCCATCTGCCCACCCGCGTTACCTATCCTTCTGATGGTGTGTCGCACTTCGATGTGTGGCGCGACAACCTGCGCATCAGCCGCATGCATACGCGGCTGTTCTTCGGCATGGTGTGGCGCAGCCCGCGCCTGCTTTGGCGGCGGCTGCAGAGAGCGCAGTAATGGCCGCCAACAACACACCGCACTGGGCCGATATCGGCGAGTCCACCTCGGTGGCCGGCGTGCTGTTCCTGTGCTGGGTGCATCGTTGGTTCGGGCGCTGGCCGTTCCGTGCATGCGTTTGGCCGGTGGTGCTCTGTCACTGGCTGGGCAATGGGGTAGGACGGCGTGCGTCGATGCAGTATCTGCAGCGGCTACAGGCGCATACCGGCGCACTCGGGCGGGTGCCACGTCGGCGTGACAGCCTCCGTCATTTTTTCAGTTTCGCCGACACCTTGCTGGACAAGATGCTTGGCCTGGGTGGGCGCTACCCAGCCGAGCGCATCCAGCTGCAGCGCGATCTGATGCTGGACAAGATTGCCCGTCGCGAAGGCGGCCTGCTGCTCACTGCGCATATCGGCTGCCTGGAGCTGTGCCAGGTATTGGCCGAGCAGGTGCCCGGCTTCCGCATCACCGTGCTGGTGCATACCGCGCACGCGCAACGCTTCAACCGCCTGCTGCAGCGGCTGGATCCGCTCGCCCAGGTGGAGTTGATGCAGGTGACTTCGATGGGCCCGGACACCGCGCTGGAACTGAGCCGCCGTGTCGCCGAGGGTGGCTTTGTCGCCATCGTTGGTGATCGCGTGCCGGTGCAGGGCGGGCGCACGGTGATGGCGGACTTCCTCGGTCACCGCGCGCCGTTCCCGATCGGTGCGTATGCACTTGCTGCCGCGCTGGGCTGCCCGGTCTACACCATGGCCTGCCTGCATCAGGGCCAGGGGTACCGCGTGGTGTTTGAACATTTCAGTGATCGCATCGTGTTGCCGCGTGGCTCGCGTGATGCGGCACTGGCCGGCCAAGCGCAGGCATTTGCCTGTTGGCTGGAGCGGCAACTCATCCAGTCCCCGATGGACTGGTTCAACTTCTTCCCCTTCTGGGACCAAGCCCCCCATGCAGAATAAGCAAGCTCCCGCGTGCCGCTTCGGCGATGCACCCTTGACTATCGAAGACGTGGTCGCACTGGCGCTGCGCAAGCGCGCCGCGCTGCTCAGTGACGAGGCCAGTTTCCGTGGGCGTATCCAGCAGGGGGCGGACTTTCTGGATCGCCTGCTGCGCGAGGACGGTGTCGTCTATGGTGTGACCACCGGCTATGGCGATTCCTGCACGGTCAATATTCCGCCGGCGCTGGTCGCCGAACTGCCGCACCATCTGTACACGTATCACGGCTGCGGTCTGGGCCGTTATCTGGACCCGGTAGAAACGCGCGCGGTGTTGGCTGCGCGACTTGCCTCGCTGGTGCGCGGCATGTCCGGCGTCAGCCTGCCGCTGCTGGAAGGGCTGACCAGCCTGCTGCAGCATAACGTACTGCCGATGATTCCGGCCGAAGGCTCGGTCGGCGCCAGTGGTGACCTGACCCCGCTGTCGTATGTGGCGGCAGTGCTGTGTGGCGAGCGTGAGGTGTTCTACCAGGGGCGCGTGCAGACCGCTGCGGACGCATTGGCGGATATCGGCGTGACGCCGTTGCGGCTGCGCCCCAAGGAAGGTTTGGCGATCATGAACGGCACCGCGGTGATGACCGGGCTGGCCTGTCTGGCCTGGCAGCGTGCCGATTACCTGTCGCGGCTTGCTACGCGTTTGACTGCGTTCAATGTGCTGGCCAGCGATGGCAACGCGCATCACTTCGATGAGACCTTGTTCGCCGCCAAGCCGCACCCGGGGCAGATGCGCATCGCCGCGCGCCTGCGTGAGGACCTGCACAGCGAGCGCCCGCCGCGCAACGCCGAGCGCCTGCAGGACCGCTACTCGCTGCGTTGCGCACCGCACGTGATCGGCGTGCTGGAAGACACGCTGCCGTTCCTGCGCCAGCTGATCGAAACCGAGCTGAACAGCGCCAATGACAATCCGCTGATCGATGCCGAAGGCGAACGCATCCTGCATGGCGGCCACTTCTACGGCGGCCACATCGCCTTGGCGATGGACACGCTGAAGAACACCGTGGCCAACCTCGCCGACCTGCTTGACCGGCAGCTCGCGCTGCTGGTGGACGCACGCTACAACCACGGCCTGCCGGCCAATCTGTCGGCCGCCACCGGCCCGCGTGCGGCCATCAACCACGGCCTGAAGGCGCTGCAGATCAGCGTCTCGGCCTGGACTGCCGAAGCGCTCAAGCAGACCATGCCGGCCTCGGTGTTCTCGCGTTCCACTGAATGCCACAACCAGGACAAGGTCAGCATGGGCACCATCGCCGCGCGCGACTGCCTGCGCGTGATCGAGCTGACTGAACAGGTGGTGGCGGCGATGCTGATCGCAGCTCGCCAGGGCCTGGCCCTGCGTGAAAGGGTTGGCATGAACGCGCAGCTGCATGGCAGTCTGGCCGATATGTACGGCGACCTGGGGCAACGCATCGCCCTGGTCGAAGAAGACCGCGCGCTGGATGGCGAACTGCGGAAACTGCTGGAGGAGATCCGCGCGCAGCGTTGGGAGTTGTATGTCGACCGTTGAACTTGTGGCCGAGATCGAGCTGTCACCGGCCTTCCATGATTGCGATCCAATGCATGTGGTCTGGCACGGCAATTACTTCAAGTATTTCGAGATCGCGCGCTGTGCGTTGTTGCAGCGCTACGACTACGACTACCCGCAGATGCTGGAATCGGGCTATCTATGGCCGGTGGTGGATGCGCGGGTCAAATACATCCGTCCGCTGCTGTACCAGCAGGCCTTGCGGGTGCGTGCGCAGATCAGCGAGTGGGAGAACCGCTTGAAGATCGATTATCAGATCCATGATGCCGCTGATGGGCAGCTGCTGACCCGCGCCCACACCATCCAGGTGGCAGTGGACGCTGCCAGCAAGGAAATGCTGTACCAAAGCCCGCCGGTACTGTGGGAGCGTCTGGGAGTGCCGGCACCATGATCAGGGGTCTGTCGATGTATCCACGTATTGCCTTGTGCGCATTGCTGCTGATGCTCGCGCCGATCAGCCATGCCGCCGATGCGGCGGTGGACGCGATCACCCAGTCGGTGGCGCGGCCGGATGTACTGCGTGGCCAGTTCACCCAGGACAAGCAGGTCAGCGGCTTCAAGAATCCGCTGCGCTCGCAGGGGCAGTTCGTGGTGGCGCGCCAGCACGGCGTGATCTGGACCACGCAGCGTCCGTTCCCGTCGGAAGTCGTGGTCACTGCAGATCGCATCCTCAGCCGGCAGCGTGATGGGACCAACCGGGTGGAACTGGATGCGCGTCAGCAGCCGGCGATGCGCTCGGTCAACGCGATCATGTTCGCGCTGATGAGTGGCGATGTGCAGGCCTTGTCCAGCCAATTCAACATCAAGGCGCAGCGCGAAGGCCAGGGCTGGCGGCTGCAGTTGACGCCGAAGTCGGCGATGTTGGCCAAGGCCTTCCAGTCGCTGTCCTTGCAGGGTGACCGTTACGTGCGCCAGGTGGAGATCATCGAGGCCAACCAGGACCGCACCCTGATCCAGTTCAGCGCATTGACCGAAGCGCCGGCCGCGCTCAGTGCCGATGAGGCACGCCGTTTTGACTGAACCGCACGTGGCAGCATCCGAGCGCCTGCGGCGTTGGTGGCATTGGCTTGGCTTGGCCTGGCTGCTGTTGCTGATCGGCCTTGGCGTGCAGCAATGGCAGCTGTGGAGCACGCAGTCGCGCATCGATACCGACATCCTGGCGCTGCTGCCGCAGGATGCACACGATCGTCTATTGTCCGACGTCACCCGCCGCATCGCCGATGGCAGTGCACGGCAGGTGGTGGTGTTGCTGGGTAGCGCGGACAGCGAGGCGACCAAGCGCGCACAGGACGCATTTGCCGGCAGCATGGCCAATGACGTCGACACCGGCTTGCTGCAGCCCAGCGGCTCGATTGAGGGTTGGTTCGAGCAGGCGCGCGACTTCTATGCGCCTTGGCGCGACCGCCTGCTCACCGCCGAGCAGCGCCAGCAATTGCAGCAGGCCGATCCCGCGTTGCTGGGCGAACAGGCATTGGCCAGCCTGTACGGGCCGATGGGCGCGCCGCGCCTGACCGAATGGCGGCAGGATCCGCTGTCGCTGTGGCCGCAATGGTGGCAGCAGCAGGCGCGCGCCTCCGGCCTGCAGCTGGGCGAAGACGGCTTGCTCGAAGCCGAAGGCCGGCATTGGGCGGTGCTGCAGTTTGAGACCCGCGATTCGGCCTTCCAGCTCGATGGCGAGCGCCACCTTGATGCGTTGCTGACGCGTGCCGGCGCCGCCGCACGTGGCGCAGCGCCGGATCTGGAAATCCTGCATGCCGGCGTGCCGTTGCATGCCGAGGCCGCGGCGTCGCAGGCCAATCGCGAGATCAACACCATTGGCTGGGGATCGTTGGCCGCGGTGTTGCTGCTGGTGTGGCTGGCGTTCCGCTCGTTGCGGCCGATCCTGCTGGTCGCAGCCTCCTTGTTGATCGGCTGTGGCGTCGCCTTGGCGGTAACCGTGCTGGTGTTCGGCAAGGTGCATGTATTGACCCTGGTGTTCGGCGCGTCGCTGGTGGGCGTGGCCGAGGACTACGGCATCCACTGGTTTGCTTCGCGTCAGGCCGAGCCGGCCGAACGCCGTTGGAAGCTGCTGCGGCATCTGCTGCCTGGCCTGTGCCTGGCCTTGCTGACCAGCGCGCTTGCGTATGTTGCATTGGGGCTGGCGCCGTTCCCCGGGCTGCGGCAGATGGCGGTGTTCTCGGTGGTGGGGCTGACCGCAGCGTTCGCCACGGTGATCTTCTGGTTCCCGTATCTGGACGGTGGTCAGATCGCGCCCACCCGCTTCTCGCAATGGCTGGGTAACACGCTGGAGCGCTGGCCGCGCCTGCAGAACGGTCGGCAAATGCTGCTGGTGACGCTCGCGGTGGTGCTGCTGTCGGGCATCGGCATTGCACGCCTGCAGACCGACGATGACCTGCGCAGCCTGCAGTCCTCGCCGCCACAGTTGATGGCCGAGCAGATCCGCCTTAGCCAGTTGCTGGGCATGCCCAGCCCGGCCCAGTTCTATTTGGTGCAGGGTGCCGACGCGGCACAGCTGCTGCAGCGCGAAGAAGCGCTGACCGCAAAGCTGCGCGTATTGGCCGACAGTGGAAAGATCGGCGGCTACCGCGCGATCAGTGATTGGCTGCCATCGCCGGCACGTCAGCAGGCCGACGCGGCGCTGACCGGTGCTGCTGAACCGCAGGTGCTGGCAATGGTCGCGGAGGCGGTTGGCGAGCCTTTGGCGCGGCCTGCATTCTCGTCGGTACCGTTGACCGCCGAAGCCTTCCTGGCCTCGCCGGCGTCGCAGCCGTTCCGTCACCTGTGGGTTGGCCAGTTGGGCGGGCAGGTGGCCAGCGTGGTGATGGTGGATGATCTATCGCGTGCCGATGCGCTGACCACCTTGGGCGATGCCGCCAAGGGCCTGGACGGCGTGCGCTGGGTCGATCGCACTGCCGACTTCTCACGCTTGCTTGGCCACTACCGCAAGCTGATGGGCGGCATGTTGCTGGTCGGTATCGCGCTGGTATTCGGCGCGCTGTTGCTGCGCTACAAGCGCAATGCGTGGCGGGTATTCGCGCCGACCTTGTTGGCGGGCGTGTTGACCCTGGGCCTGCTGGGCCTGTTCGGGCAGCCGCTGCAGCTGTTCAACATGCTGGCGCTGATGCTGCTGCTGGGCATGGGCATCGACTACGGCATCTTCCTGGTTGAGCACCGCGGCGATGCCAGTGCATGGCTGGCGGTATGCGTGGGCGCGGCCAGTACCTGGTTGTCATTCGGCTTGCTGGGCTTGTCGGCGACGCCGGCGTTGCGTGCATTTGGTTTGACCCTGTTGTTCGGCATTGGCCTGGTCTGGCTGATCTCGCCGCTGTTCCGGCCGCCGCCGCATGCACCTGCGGCAGATTGATCTTCAACGTGTAACTGGACTCTCAAGGACGCATCGATGGCACCCAACGTGGAACGTACTGAAATCCTGATCATCGGCGCCGGCCCGGCCGGTTCGGTCGCTGCGGCGATGCTGCGCAAGCAGGGCCGTCAGGTATTGATGATCGAGCGCCAGCAGTTCCCGCGCTTCTCCATCGGCGAGAGTCTGCTGCCGCAAAGCATGGAATACATCGAGGCGGCAGGATTGCTGCAGGACGTGGTGGAAGCTGGCTTCCAGTACAAGAACGGCGCGGCCTTCGTGCACGGCGAGGCGCGTACTGCGTTCGATTTCCGCAACAAGTTCTCGCCGGGTTGGGGCACCACATACCAGGTGCAGCGTGCCGATTTCGACAATGTGCTGGCGCGTGGCGCCGAGCGCATGGGTACCACTCTTCGGTTCGGCGATGAAGTGCTGGCAGTGGAGCCGGGCGAGCAGCCTGCGGTGACCGTGCGCCGCCCGGATGGCAGCGAGTACCGCATCGAGGCCGACTTCATTCTGGATGCCTCGGGTTTTGCACGCTTGCTGCCGCGCCTGCTGCAGCTGGAGTCGCCGTCCAACTTCCCGGTACGCGGTGCGATCTTCTGCCATGTGCGCGATCACATCCCGGTGGATGCGGACTTTGACCGCAACAAGATACTGATCACCACCCATCCCGAGCATATCGACGTCTGGTATTGGACGATTCCGTTCTCCAATGGCTGCTGCTCGCTGGGCGTGGTGGCCGAGCCCTCGTTCTTCGAGCGCTACGAAGGCGAAGACCTGCAGAAGCTGCAGGCCATCGTCAGCGAAGACCCCAACCTGAGTCGTCTGCTGGCCAATGCCGAGTGGGCAGTGCTGCCGGTACGTCGCATCACCGGCTATTCGGCCAATGTCAGCTCGCTGCATGGCCCGGGCTATGCCTTGCTGGGCAATGCCGGCGAATTCCTCGATCCGGTGTTTTCCTCCGGCGTCACCATCGCCTTCAAGTCGGCGCAGCTGGCCAGTGAGTGCCTTGCGCGCCGCTATGCCGGTGAAAGCGTGGACTGGGAAGCCGAGTTCTCGGTACCGCTGCGTGCCGGCGTCAAGACCTTCCGCCGCTTCGTCGAGGCGTGGTACCAGGGCGGCTTCCAGAAGATCATCTACCACCCCGATCAGCAGCCCGAGATCCGCGGCATGATCTGCTCAATCCTGGCCGGCTATGCCTGGGATACAAAGAATCCCTACGTGGCCGATGAAAGCGGGCGACGCATGCGCGTGCTGGAGGAACTGTGCGGCGCCTGATCACCACTCTCGTCGCTTGCCTGTTGCTGGTCGCGTGCGCGGGCCGCATGCCCAAGCCCCTGGTTGAGCTGCCGACGCTGCGCTTGTCGCCAGCCAGTCTGTCGGCGCCGTTGGCGCTGCAGCAGCAGCTGCAGTTCCGCTTTGGCAGCCACGAGCGCGAGCTCGATGCGCTGTTGGAGGCCGACGCCCAGCAGCTGCAGCTTGCCGTGCAGGCGATGGGCCGCACCGGCGTGCGGCTGCGCTGGGACGGCGAACACCTGCAGCAGGAACGCGCGCCATGGCTTCCGCCGCAGGTGCGTGCCGAGCGCGTGCTGGATGACCTGCAGTTCGCGCTGTGGCCGACCGCGGCGATTGCCGCGGCATTGCCCAGCGGCTGGTCGGTGGAGGATGACGGTGTGCGTCGACAACTGCGCCAGGGCGACACGACCTGGCTGGAGTTGCAGCGTGGTGCCGATGGCACGCTGCTGCTGGACAATCGTGCCGAAGGCTATTCGTTGCAGATCCATTCGATAGACATGCAGGTGCAGCAACCATGAGTGCGGTGTATTTGAACGAGCTGGGTGTGATCTGCGCATTGGGCGCGGATCGGGCACAGATCGCGCAGGCCTTGTTCCAGCCACAGCTGGCTGGCTCGGCGCTGAGCGATACGGTGGTTCCCGGGCGTTCGCTGGTGTTGGGCGCGGTGCAGTCAGCGCTGCCGTCGTTGCAGGACCTGCCGGTGGCGCTGCATGGGCGCAACAACGCGTTGTTGTTGGCCGCCCTGCAACAGATCGAGCCGGCCGCACGCGCGGCAATTGCCCGTTACGGCAGTGAGCGGGTGGCGGTGGTGATGGGCACCAGCACCTCGGGCATCGGTGAATCCGAAGAAGCGCTGGCGATGTACTACGCCAGCGGTGAGTGGCCGCCGCAGTTTGATTACGCGCAGCAGGAGATGGGCACGGCGGCGCGCTTCGTGCGCAGCTACCTGGGCATCGATGGCCCGGCATGGGTGCTGTCCACGGCCTGCTCGTCCAGTGCCAAGGCCTTGATGTCGGCGGCGCGGTTGCTGCGTAGCGGCGTTGTGGATGCGGTGATTGCTGGCGGCGCGGATTCGCTGTGTCGCTTCACCGTTGCCGGTTTCAGCGCATTGGAATCGGTGTCGGCGCCGCGTTGCAATCCGTTCTCGCGCAATCGCTGCGGCATCAATATCGGCGAAGGTGCGGGGGTGTTCCTGATGACCCGCGAGCCGGGTCCGGTGCAGTTGGCGGGTTGGGGGGAAACCTCCGATGCGCACCATATGTCGGCACCGGATCCGAGCGGGCAGGGCGCAGCGCTGGCGATGCGCCAGGCCTTGCAGCGTGCCGGCTGGGAAGCGGATTCGGTCGATTACATCAACCTGCATGGCACCGCGACCCAGCACAACGATGCGATGGAAAGCGTGGCGGTGGCCGATACCTTCGGCCTGGACGTGCCATGCAGCTCCACCAAGCCGCTCACCGGGCATACGCTGGGTGCATCGGGGGTGATTGAAGCCGCATTGTGCTGGATCACCCTGGCTGAGAACCCCGCGCAGCAGTTGCCGCCGCATTGGTGGGACGGTGAAGCCGATGACGCGCTGCCAGCGCTTGCTCTGGTGGTGCCTGGCATGCGCGCAGCGACCCCGCCGCAGCGGGTGCTGAGCAGCTCGTTTGCGTTCGGCGGCAGCAATGCCGTGCTGGCCATGGAGAAAGCTGCACATGGCTGAGTGCTACGCCATCGAGGACGTGGTGCCGCACCGCAACGGCATGTGCCTGTTGGACCGCGTGCTGCGCTGGGATGATGAAACCATCCAGGCCGAGCTGGTGGTGCCGTACGAAGGCCTGTTTGTCGAAGACGGCGGGGTGCCGGCTTGGGTAGGCATCGAGTACATGGCGCAGGCCATCGCGGCCTGGGCGGGCTGCCGCGCGCGCCGCGCCGGGCGCGAGCCGAATATCGGTTTCCTGCTGGGCAGCCGGCGTTACACCAGCACACGCGATGTCTTCCCCAGCGGTACCCGCCTGCGCATTGATGCGCGCTGCGAGCTGCTGGCGGACAATGGGCTGGGGATGTTTGCCTGCAGCTTGCAGGCAGGCGATGAACAATGGGCCGTGGCCAATGTGTCGGTGTTCGAGCCGACCGATGCGATGGCGTATCTGGAGAGTGGAGAGGCATGACAGAGAATCTGAGCGTACTGGTCACCGGGGCCAGTCGTGGTATCGGGCGGGCGATTGCGCTGCGTATCGCGCGCGATGGCTTTGCCGTGGTGGTGCATTGCCGCAGCCGCGTCGAGGAGGCGCAGGCGGTGGTCGCGCAGATCCAGGCGGCAGGCGGACAGGCGCGCGTGTTGGCGTTCGATGTTGCTGACCGCGCTGCGGCGCGTGCGGCATTGGAGGCCGATGTGCAGCAGCACGGTGCCTATTACGGTGTGGTCTGCAATGCCGGCATTGCCCGCGATGGCGCCTTCCCGGCGCTGAGCGAGGATGATTGGGACCAGGTCATCCACACTAATCTGGACGGCTTCTACAACGTGCTGCATCCGCTGATCATGCCGATGGTGCGGCGACGCAAGCCGGGCCGGATCGTCACCTTGTCGTCGGTGTCGGGCGTGGCCGGTAACCGCGGTCAGGTCAATTACAGCGCATCCAAGGCCGGCATCATCGGTGCTACCAAGGCATTGGCACTGGAACTGGCCAGTCGTGGCATCACCGTCAACTGCGTCGCGCCCGGCCTGATCGAAACCGAGATGCTCAACGATGAAGTGGTCGAGCACGCATTGAAGTTGATTCCTGCCGGCCGCGTCGGCAAACCGGACGAAGTGGCGGCCACGGTTGCGTTTCTATTGTCCGAGCCGGCTGCGTACATCACCCGGCAGGTGATTTCGGTCAACGGAGGAATGGTCTGATGGCCTACCAGGATCGTCGTGTGGTGGTCACCGGTGCGGCCGCACTGAGTCCGTTGGGTCACGACTGGCCCAGCATCCGTGCGCATCTGGGCTCCTACCGCAATGCGGTGCAGCCGATGCCGCAGTGGGATATCTATGCAGGGCTGAACACCAAGCTGGCTGCACCGGCACAGCCGTTCGAGCTGCCGTCCAACTACAACCGCAAGACCACCCGTTCGATGGGGCGGGTGGCGGTGATGGCGGTGCGTGCTACCGAAATGGCGCTGGAGCAGGCCGGCCTGCTTGGCCACCCGGTGCTGCGCAGCGGGATGGCCGGCGTTGCCTACGGTTCCTCATCCGGCTGCCACGATGCAACCGGTGAATTCGGGCGCATGCTGCATGAGCTGACAACCGAAGGCATCAGCGCAACGACCTACCTGAAGATGATGAGCCACACCGCGCCGGTCAATATCGGCGTGTTCTTTGGCCTGTGCGGTCGCGTCTACACCACTTCCAGCGCTTGCACCTCGGGCAGCCAGGGCGTCGGTTCGGCCTACGAGGCAATCCGCTCGGGCAAGCAGACGGTGATGCTGGGCGGTGGCTCCGAGCAGTTGGATGCGACTGCGGCGGCGGTGTTCGATACCTTGTTTGCCACCAGCGTACGCAACGATGCGCCGCAGACCACGCCCAGTCCGTTCGACGCGCACCGCGATGGCCTGGTGCTGGGCGAGGGTGCCTGCACCCTGGTGCTGGAGGAACTGGAGCACGCGCAGGCACGCGGTGCCAACATCCTGGCCGAGGTGGTGGGCTACGGCACCAACAGCGATGGTCAGCACGTCACCCAGCCCAGCGCGGACACCATGGCCCAGGCAATGCGCTTGGCGCTGCAGGATGCTGGCCTGGATGCGTCACAGATCGGCTACGTCAATGCCCACGGCACCGCCACCGATCACGGTGATATCGCCGAAACCCAGGCCACCGCGCAGGTGTTCGGCAACAAGCTGCCGATCAGCTCGCTGAAGAGCTATGTCGGCCACATGCTTGGCGCCTGCGGCGCGTTCGAAGCCTGGTTGACCATGGAAATGATGCGCGAAGGTTGGTTCGCACCGACCTTGAACCTGAGCGAGATCGACCCGCGCTGCGGTGAGCTGGATTACATCGCCGGTGAAGGCCGCCTGCTGCAGACCGAATATGTAATGAGCAACAACTTCGCATTTGGCGGCATCAACACCTCGTTGATTTTCCGCCGCTGGCCGGCTTGACCCAGTTAACACCACACTCAAAGGAAAGAGATATGCGTCGTTTCAGCCTTATCGTCACTGCCACGTTGCTGGTCTTTTCCAGCAGCGCTTTTGCACGCGACACCCGCGTGGAACAGCCGCTGGCAGATCTGCTCAGCTCGCAGGAGGCACGCGATGTCGGCATTGATGGCAGCGTGCGCTTCTATCTGGCGGGCCAGCCGGTGACGGTGCTGGAGCGCCTGGGCGAGGATGTAAGCAACCGCAAGACCAACGCCGCCAACAAGAGCGATGAGAAAGCCTGTCGTTGGGTTGCGTTGTCGACGTTGCTGGCATTGCAGGATGGCGCAAAGGCGCGAGGTGCCAATGCCGTGGTCGATATCGTCAGCTTCTACAAGAGCAACGAATTCCGCAGCGCCACCAACTATGAGTGCTATGCCGGCAGCATCCTGGCGGGTGTCGCTTTGAAGGGCACCTACGCCAAGGTGCCCTGAGGGTACTCACGGAAGCGGTCGACCGCCGCCAGCTGGACCAGACTGCCAATCCTCAGCTTGATCGTTGGTCCAGCCCTCCCAGGCTGGGGATTACGGCTGGGCAAACCCGTAGTAGCGGCCGATTGCATGAGTACGCCGCTGTCATCGTGCAGGTTTCGCCTTTGACTGGCAGCACTTGCCGCGGGTTCACTGCAGGCCTTGCCAGTGATGAGCCCGCGCTCGTCGCGCCGGGGTGGCGCTCGGTACCGCATTCAGCACGGCACCGCAGCGTCGGCAAACTGTCGCGAGCGGATCCGGCAATCTGCAGATACAGGGTGCTCTCAACAAAGTCTTGATGTAAATGAACGTATAAAAGGCGGAGAACGACCGCGATCATTGGCTGTGCGCCTTTCAACAGCGCCAGATTTCCGACACAATCTCTGACTCCCAATGCAGGGCAAAGCCCGCTGGCATGCAAGCTTACGTCTATAAAAGCCAACGCAAGCAGGACACCTACGTGTACCTCGCCAAGCGTGATGATTTCGAAGTGATCCCGGCGGTGCTGGGTAACACATTGGCGCCTTATACCTTCGTGCTGGAGGTGGCGCTGACCCCTGAACGCCGTCTGGCCCAGGCCGACGTCGCGCTGGTGCGCGCCAACCTGGCCGAGCGCGGTTTCCACCTGCAGGCACCGCCGTTGCCGTTGGCACCGGTGAAGATCGCCCGCATCGACGGTCGCGATGACTGAAGCATTACGTAGCCGCGTTGTTGCCGCCGCGCTGGGCCTGGGGGTGTTGCTGACCCTGGCCACGGCGTTCGGTGGCGTGGCCGCGGCTGTGTGTGGAGTGCTGGCCCAGCCCGCCTACGCCTTGGCGGTGTCATGGTGGCGGCGCACCCGCACTGTGGCCCCGTCGCTGGCCGTATTCAAACGCGAACTGCCCGGCTTGTTGGGGCTGTGGGCTGGTGGCGCGGCGGTGGTTGCGGTACTGGTGTCCTGGCCGTTGGCGGCGCTGCACGACAGCGGCAGTCTGGCGGCGGTGTTGGCACTGAGCATCGCGGTCAGCGTGGCGCTGTTGGCGCTCTGGCGCACCTGGCCGCTATGGCAGGCGATGGAGCGCGAGGACAGCTCGCTGCGCACGCAATGGCAGGCCTTGAGTGGCCGCAGTATGGATTCCTGGCACGGTCTGGGTGCGGCAGCCGTGCTGCTGCTCCTGTGCGCGGCGATCGTCGCCGCAGCCTGGCCGGGCCTGGTTGGCAGCAGCCTGCGTTGGCCGCTGGCCATTGCCACGGCAATCGCAGCACCTTTGCTGCATCACCTGCTGCAGTCGATGCGCAGCGCACCGGTTGCCGGCGCTGGCAAGTCTAGTGGCGTACAACAACCCGCATTCGACCCGTTTGCTGAAGCGCTGGCCGAACCGGCCCCGCTGGAACCCATCGCCCAGCATGAGCTGGTGCCGCAGCTGTATGACGCCGCGCGCGGTGGCCGCATCGATCGCGCCCTGCAGTTGCTGGATGCCGGTGCCGATCCGCATGCAGCGGCTCCAGCTGAATCGCGCGACCAGCGCAGCCTGGCGGTGCTGGCAGCGGTGCTGCCTGACCTGCGCCTGCTGCGTGCGCTGATCAGCCGTGGCGTCGACGTCAACCAGGCGCACAAAGGCATGACCCCGCTGCTGGCGGCCACCCGTGACAGCTGGCACGGTCGCCCGGAAGCGGTGATGACCTTGCTGGCGAACGGCGCCGATCCGCGCACGCCCGATGCCGACGGCAATACGCCGTTGCATCACGCCGCGCGTAGTTCAGATCCGGGCGTTGCGGCCTTGCTACGCGATGCAGCTGCCGAGATCGACGCCCTCAACAACGATGGCCACAGCCCGCTGGCGGTGGCCTGCCAGGCCGGCAACTGGCGGCTGGGCAAGTTCCTGCTGGAACGTGGCGCCAAGGTCGAACCGGCCGACGGCGTACCGGTGCTGGTGCAGGCGGCAGCTACCGATGACGATGATCCGGCCGGCGTACAGCTGCTGCTCAAGCACAAGGCGCGGCTGGATGCGCGCGACCGTCAGCGCCGCAGTGCCCTGCACGAAGCCGCCTTGGCCGGTCACGTCGATATCGTTGAAACCCTGCTCAATGCCGGTGCCAATGTGGAGCCGCGTGATGCCGCCGGCCGCACGCCGTGGCTGGATGCCGCCTCGCAGGGCAATGCCGCGGTGCTGGAGCGCCTGTTGGCGCACAAACCTGACGTGCACGCCGTCGATGGCGAAGGCAGCAATGCCTTGCTGCTGGCCAGCCGCGCCGAACATGTGTCGGCGGCGTTGATCCGCCGCCTGTTGGATCTGGGTATTGCCGCCGATGTGGTCGGCAGCGATGGTCGTCGTGCCATCGAGCACGCCGCCTCGGCAGGCCGTTGGAGCATCGTCTCGTTGCTCGACCCGAGTTACCCGCTGCCAGCTGCGGTCAGCGATGCAGCCGCCAGCAACGCCGAAGGCGCTGATGGCGACGCCGTGCCGGTACTCAACGACCGCGCGCCGCTGGCCTTGCTGCGCGAGGCGCTGGTGTTCGGCAATGTCGATGGCATGACGCCCTTGGCCAAACTGTGTGCGGCCGAAGAACTGGGCGGCTTGTTGCATGATCCTGAGCTGGCCTTGCAGCCGCGCGTGGTTGATTGGCTGCTGGCGCAGGGCGCTGCGCCGGAAGTGCTCGACGCCTGTGCTGATACGCCGATGTTCGCGCTGCTGTCGCGCGGCGTCGATGCGATCCCGACCCTGCAGATACTGCTGCAGCGGGGCGTGTCGCCAGCCGGTCGCGGTGGCCTGACCCGCTTCCTTGCCGCCTGCGCCCAGCATGACCACGGCGCACGCAGCACCGAACAATTCGCGTTGGAGCTGCTGGAGCGTGGTGCTGATCCGTTTGCCGCTTCGCCGGCCGGTGATCCGGCGCTGTCGCTGGCAGTACGCCTGGGCTGGCTGAAGTTGCAGCAGCACCTGCTGCTCAATGGCGTCGACCGCGAGGCGCGCGACAGCCATGGCATGACCGCACTGCATCTGGCTACCGCCTTGGCACGCGAGTCCGCGCTCAAGCAGCTGGTGCTGCAGGGCGCATCGCCGGATGCACGCGCAGCCGATGGGCAGACGCCGTTGGGCGTTGCACTGTCCAGCGGTCGTCGTGACCTGGCTGACCTGCTCGATTGGCGTGGCTGGCAGCTGCCGCTGCGTGCATTGCGCGATGCCGACGTCGCGGCTGCGGCGATGGCCGGCGATGCCGATGCCGTGCGTCGCCTGCTCAATCTTGGTTTTGCCGTCGACGCCGTCGACGCGCAGGGCTGCACCGGCCTGCTGCGTGCGGCCGGCGGCGGTCATGCGGCGGTGGTGGATCTACTGCTGTCGCGCAGTGCCGACCCGCAGCACGCTGCTGCCAGTGGTGCCACGCCGTTGTCGGCGGCGGTGAGCATGCGCCAGACCACGATCGTGGCCGCCCTGCTTAATGCTGGCGCCAAGCTTGAACATCGTCTGCCCGGCGGTGTCACCGTATTGATGTTGTCTGCCGCCTTGGGCCTGCCGGATATCGCCGCGCGCCTGCTCACTGCAGGCGCCGACGTGCATGCCGGTGACGACCAGCAGCTTGCGCCGCTGCACTGCGCCGCGCTGTACGGTTTCACCTCGCGTGATCGCACCCGCTTGCTGGCCTTGCTGGACACCTTGCTGCTGGCCGGTGCTGAACCGGACCAGTCATCGGCTGGCACGGTAACACCGCTGCTGTTGCTGCTCGGCGCGCGCGCCGAACCGGGCACCGCCTGCGACGAGGCCGTGGTGCTGGCTGCGGTGGATCGTCTGCTCGACGAAGAGGTTTCGCTGGACGTACGTGACCCGCGTGGCTTCGGCCCCTTGCACCTGGCTGCACTGCACGGCCTGCCGCAAGTGGTACAGAGCCTGCTGCGTGCCGGTGCCGATCCGGAGATGCGTGATGCGATCAACCGCACCCCGCGCGACATCGCCATCATGCGTGGTTTCATCGATGTGGCCGGTGAGTTCGAGCCGGCGGTGCCGGGCGTATCGTCGATGGCCCGCTTCCTGCGCGATCACAGCTGATCGCTGCAGCACTCATGACAAGGGCGCCGAATGGCGCCCTTGTCATATCAAGCCCAGCAGGAAAACTTACTTGCCTGCGCCCGGCGGTACCCAGATCGCCACACCAGCGGCGCGCTTCTGCTGGGTGGGGATGCCGACGCTGAGGCCGCCGGCGGTGTGGCGGCCATAGCTGCCGGCACCAACCGACATGCCCACCGGCGAGCCGCCGGAGCCCACGCCCATCAGGATCACGCCGTTGGCGCCGAGTGCGGCGGCCTCGCGCTTGAGCCGGGCAATGGCCGCGTCGGTCTGGCCCTGGGTGCCGAAGCCAACCGCGCTGGAGCTTTCGAGCTGGGCGATCTCAACCGAGCCGGCCGGCGGCGTGGAATAGATCTGCACGCTGGCCGGGTCCACCGGCGCGCGGGCCTGACCCAGCATGACCTTGGAGGTACTGGCGCAGCCGCCCACAGCCAAGGCGACGCCAAGCGATAGTGCGATAGCGAGCGGAAGTTTCATGGTTTCACTCCCCGGTGATCGGTAATTGCGGATGATCCATGGCGCCGGCTGAATCTGTCGAGAACTTCCGGCCAGGCTGAGGGCCTTTTGCTCCACAGTCGTTCCCGGCTATCTTGCAGGCTGTACCTGGTGGAGGAAAGTACATGGGGCTGATCAGCCTGATTTGGGGCATTGTTGCCTTGCTATGGATGATTTTGGCGTTTATTCCGCTGCTGGGCTGGGGTAATTGGTTCCTGATCCCGTTTGCGGCCGTGGGCGCGATCATCGCCGCCATCGGCCTGCTGTTCACCCATGCCAGCAAGCGCGGCCGGGCCAAGACCGGTCTGCTGCTCAATGCCATTGTCATTGTCGTCGGGGTGATCCGGCTGAGCTTGGGCGGCGGCATCTTCTGAGCCGCAGATGGTTGGGGCCGGCGGGGTACAGCCGGGGGGCGTAAAATGGGCGCGCTGGCCGGAAGCTTTCCGGCGCCGTTGGCCCGTTGTGGGCACTGCAACGCTTCCCCATGATCATCCGCCCCCGTCCCACTGGCTGGCAGCTGCTGTACATCCTGCGCGGCTCCATCGTGCCGGCCATCGCCCCCAAGGTGCTGGCAATCGGCGTGCTGGCGGTGCTGGTGGCGGCGTTCAGCCGTAGCTGGCATCCGCTGGGTGGCAGTGGTCTGTCGGTGGTGCCGTTCACCCTGCTGGGGCTGGTGTTGTCGATCTTCCTGAGCTTCCGCAACAACGCCTGCCACGACCGTTGGTGGGAAGGCCGCAAGCTGTGGGGACAGCTGGTCATCGAATCACGCAGCTTCGCCCGTGAGGCTGCTGTGCTGCTTGCCGCCGAGCCGCAACTGCGCGAGCGCAGCACGCATCTGGTGATCGGCTTTGCCAGTGCCCTGGCCGCGCGCCTGCGTGGCCGTGATCAAGCCGCTGCCTGTGCAGCGTGGTTGCAGCCGGACCAGAACGAGGTGCTGGCGCGGCGCAATGTTCCCGATGGCGTGCTGAACCAGCTCGCCAGCGAGCTGGCCGTGCCGCTGCGCGAAGGCCGTCTGCATCCCTATCTCTACACCCAGTTCGAAGCGCGACTGCATGCCATGGCCAGCGTGCAGGCCGGCTGCGAGCGCATCTCCGGCACACCGCTGCCGTTCGCCTACACCTTGCTGTTGCACCGCTGTGCATGGCTGTTCTGCGTGCTGCTGCCGTTTGGTCTGGCCGGCGCGCTGGGCTGGGCCACGCCGGTGGTGTCGATGCTGCTGGCCTATGCCTTCTTCGGCCTGGACCAGCTCGGCGAGGAGATGGAAGACCCGTTCGGCACCGAACCCAACGACCTGCCGCTGGACGCCATGGTGCGTACCATCGAAATCGATCTGCTCGACGCCTTGGGCCAACGCCCGCTGCCCGAGCCGCTGCAGCCGCAGGGTTACCGGCTGCAGTAAGCCCCGTTTCCGGAATCAAGGAGTACCGCGATGATCCATCCCCAGTACCGCCCGCGGCGCATGCGCCACGATGAGTTCTCGCGCCGTTTGATGCGCGAAAACACGCTGACCAGCAACGACCTGATCTGGCCGGTGTTCGTGCATGAGTTGGAAGGGCGCGCCGCTGTTGCATCGATGCCGGGCGTGGACCGCATGTCCATTGACGAGTTGCTGCGTGAAGCCGAGCAGGCGCTGGAACTGGGCGTGCCGGTGATCGATCTGTTCCCGGTGATCGACGCGTCGCGCAAGTCGCTGGACGCGGCCGAAGCCTGGAACCCGGACGGCCTGGCACAGCGTGCGGTGCGCGCGTTGAAGCAGCGCTTCCCCGAGCTCGGCGTGATGACCGACGTTGCGCTGGACCCGTACACCACGCACGGCCAGGACGGCATCATTGATGACACCGGCTACGTACTCAACGACATCACCGTCGATGCGCTGGTCAAGCAATCGCTGTCGCATGCCGAAGCCGGCGTGGACATCATTTCGCCATCGGACATGATGGACGGCCGCATTGGTGCGATCCGTACCGCATTGGACGATGCCCGTCATATCAACGCGCGCATCATGGCCTACTCGGCCAAGTACGCCTCGGCCTTCTACGGCCCGTTCCGCGATGCGGTGGGCAGCTCGGGCAGCCTGGGCAAGGCCGACAAGAAGACCTACCAGATGGACCCGGCCAACAGCGACGAGGCCATGCGCGAGATCGCGCTGGACCTGGACGAAGGTGCGGACATGGTGATGGTCAAGCCTGGCATGCCCTACCTGGACATCGTGCGCCGGGTGAAGACCGAGTTCGGCGTGCCGACCTTCGCGTACCACGTCAGCGGCGAGTACGCGATGTTGAAGGCGGCCGCTGCCAATGGCTGGCTGGATGAACGCAAGTGCGTGATGGAGACCATGATCGGCTTCAAGCGCGCCGGCGCTGATGGTGTGCTGACCTATTACGCGCCGCAGATCGCGCGCTGGCTGAAGGAGGCTTGAGATGAATGTTCCCGGTCTTGAGGGTTACAACTGGGCGGTATGGCTGATTGGCGTACTGCTGTTTGCGGTGGCGATTGGCGTGTTCATCGCCGCCATCGTGCGTGCCGGCAAGCGCCCGCCGCAGCAGCATTCGGCGGCCGAGCGGCTGCAGCGCGAGGCAGCGCAGGGTGGCGGTGTGGATGCCAGGCTGCGTGAGCTGGAGCTGCGTAAGCAGGGCGGGCAGATTGGTGAGGCCGAATACGAAGCGCTGCGCGCTGCGGTGTTGGCTGGTACTAAAAGCTGAAGGCTAAGAGCTTTAGAGCAGAAGCACCCCTCCCCAACCCTCCCCTTGGCCTGCGGCCAAAGGGAGGGGGCTGATCCTGCGCGCTGCTAGATTGCCGGGTTGCAGCTTGTCTCCCTCCCTTTGGCCGTAGGCCAAGGGGAGGGTTGGGGAGGGGTGAGCTCTCGCCTCACCGGCACGAATCATCCCCATCAACCAGCGGCGCCTTCATCCGGTAAAGATCCATGCCGCCGGCCCGTGGCGAGCGCGCCTTGCCGCTGACCACCAGTTCTCCGGGCTTGTTGGCATCCAGCACCGCGCCCCGCGTATCGCCCTCAGCGCTGTTGAACGACAAGCCCAGCAGCGTCGCCTCAGCCCATTGCCCCTGCCGGCACTGCGACAGCCACAGTTGAGCACCGCCAGTCGAATTTGCACGGGCAAACACCACCCCACGGCCGTCGCCCAGCCAACTCGCATCCAACTCGTCGGCAGCAGTATTGATGCCGGCCAAGGCAGCCGGCGCGGCAAAGCCGTCACCTGCAGCGGGTGCACGCCAAAGATCCCAGCCGCCGTTGCCGCCAGTGCGATTGCTTGAAAACAACAGCCGGCCATCGTCGGCCAGCGCAGGTGAGCGCTCATCCTGCCTGCCGTTCACCGCCGGGCCCAGATTCTGCGGCTGACCCAGGCTGCCATCGGTCGCTACTGCCGCCCGATACAGATCAAAGCCGCCTTGGCCGCCTTTGCGGTTGGAGGCGAAGTACAGCCAACGGCCATCGGCGCTGAGAAAGGGATCGACCTCATCAGCGGCACTGTTCAAGGCCAGTGGCTGCGGCTCCATCCAGCGCTTGTCCTGCAGGGTCGCCTGCCACAGGTCCCAGCCGCCTGCGCCGCCCGCGCGGTTGCTGGCCCAGATGATGCGTTGCCCATCCGCCGACAAAGTGGCGCGGTTTTCATCTGCGCGGGTGGAAACTATCCCCATGCCTTCGATGCCAAACTCGGAAAGCGCCGAGGCAACAGGGCTAAAGGGTAAACTCAGGGTCAGCGCGAGCAGCAAATGACGGGTCCGCATACGGGTCCAGCAAGTAAAGTCGCGTCCAGTCTAGGTCATGCAGAGGATCACAATGAGCGCTCCACGCTACGCAGTTTTCGGCCAGCCCATAGCCCATTCGCAGTCGCCGCGCATCCAGTCCGCGTTCGGCAAGGCGCATGGCATCGCCGTGGATTACCGCGCTATCGAGGCCTCACCGGAAGGTTTCGTGGCCGCGCTGGAAGCCTTTGCTGCTGACGGCGGCGTGGGCGCCAATGTGACCCTGCCACACAAGGAAGCCGCGTTCGCGCTGTGCGCCACCACTACCTCGCGCGCGCATCGCGCTGGCGCGGTCAACACGCTGCTACGCAAGGGTGATCGCTGGCATGGCGACAATACCGACGGCATCGGCCTGGTGCGCGATCTCACCGGCCGTCACGGTCTGGACCTGCGCGGCCGCCGGGTGTTGCTGCTCGGCGCCGGTGGCGCCGCACGCGGTGTTGCACCGGCGCTGCTGGATGCCGGCATTCTCGAACTGATCGTGGTCAACCGTTCGCCCGAGCGCGCGGATGCGCTGGTCGATGCGATGAGTGAACCCGGCCGCGCCATCTCCGCGTACTGGGATGACCTGCGCGAACAGGGCGATTTCGAGCTGATCATCAATGCCACCTCGGCCGCGCGCGGCGAGGGCAGCGGTTTCAACCTGCCACTGTCGCTGGTCAACAGCATGACCACGGCGGTGGACCTGAACTACGGCGAGGCATCGATTCCGTTCCTGGCCTGGGCGCGTGCGGCAGGTTGCCGCAACAGCTTCGATGGCCTTGGCATGCTGGTCGAGCAGGCCGCCGAGAGCTTCCAGCAGTGGCATGGCATGCGCCCGGAGACCGATGCGATCTATGCCGAGCTGCGTGCTGGTGACGCGCTGTTGGTCACCGCGGACTGAGGCCGGCCAATGCAACCCATGGAATTGTTGAGCACCTTGTTGGTTTCCATCGGCTACCGCCTGCCGATTCTGATTGCCCTGGGCGTTGCCCTGGTGATGTTGCTCGACACCCCGCGCGGCAAGGTACGCAGCGTGGCCTTGTCGGCGCTGGCCTTGCTGCTGGTGGTCACCATGATTGGCGGCGTGCTGAGCGCCTTGCCCTTGCTGCTCGTCGCAGCTGGCAACTACAGCAGTGCGGGTTCGATGAATACGCTGCTGATGGTTGGCTACATCACGTTGTCGCTGATGGAAGCAGTGGGCTACATCATGCTGGCCTGGGCGCTGGTGCAGGCCCTGCGGCGGCCGCAGGCCCCCGGCAAACCCTGAGCCGGCAACGCATTCGGTGAATGCGGGCGGGTATGGGAAAATGCCCGCCTTGATTGAGCTGCGGGCAGGTTGGTGTGACGGAAAAAGTAGAGGCACCACGGGCGCTGACCGAGGACATCAAGAACGGCATCCGTGACGCTTACAGCAAGCTGCAGGCGAATACGCCGGGCTTCAGCACGCGCCGCTCGCAGAGCCAGATGATCGGCGTGGTGTCGCGCGCGCTGGGCACTGGCGGCGTGGGCGTGGTGGAAGCACCTACCGGCGTCGGCAAGAGCCTTGGCTATCTCACCGCTGGCGTTCCGATTGCCCTGGCCAGCAAGAAGAAGCTGGTGATCAGTACCGGCACCGTGGCCTTGCAGTCGCAGCTGGTCGAGCGCGACATCCCCAACTTCCTCAAGTCCACCGGCCTGCAGGCAACCGTTGCCCTGGCCAAGGGCCGCACCCGCTACCTGTGCACCCGCAATGCCGCCGAAGCGCAGGGTGAGGGCGTGCAGGAAGGCATGTTCGGCGACGACGTACAGCTCTACGACCGGCCACTGGCGCCGATTGAAATGGACGTTGCCGAAAAGCTGACCAAGGCCTTCATCGAAGGTCGCTGGAACGGCGACCTGGACAACGCGCCAGAGAACGTCACCCCAACCCTGCGCATGCGCATCACCACACCGGCCTCGGCCTGCGCCGGGCGTCGCTGTGCGTATTCGGCGCAATGCCCGGTGCTGCGTGCCCGCACTGAAGTGCGTGATGCGCAGATCATCGTCACCAACCACGCGCTGCTGTTGTCGGCGCTGTCCTTGGGCGACAGCGACAGCGGCCAGCCCCTGATCGCGCCGCCCGGCGAAATGCTGCTGGTGCTGGACGAAGGCCACCACATTGGCAATGTCGCCATCGACCAAGGCGCAGCCAACCTGCCGCTGGACGACATGGCCAAGCGTACCGGTCGCCTGCAGATCCTGATTGCCGGCGCCTACCGTGCGGTGGACAAGGACAAGATCGGCAACCTGTTGCCGAACGAAGCCATCGACGTGGCCTCGCGTGTGAGCAAACTGCTGAAGGCGTTCCGCGACGAGATCGGCAATGTCTGGATTCCGCAGCCCGATGACCGCGAGCCGATGTGGCGCGCTGCCAACGGCCGCCTGCCTGAATCCTGGCGCCAGCCCATCGAAGTATTGGCCGACGAAACCCGCACCCTGCTCAATTGGGCAACGGCGGCGGCCTCGGCGGTGGCCAAGGGCAAGCAGGACGATCCAGCGGTCGAACGCCTGCAGCGCAACCTGGGCATGGCCCAGGAAATGGTCGAGCAGCAGTACAACCTGTGGGCCGGCTGGCGCCGCGAGGACAAGGAAGGGCAGCCGCCGATCGCGCGCTGGGTGACGATGCCGCGCGATGGCGACTACATCCTGCACTGCTCGCCGGTATCGGCGGCGATGGTGCTGCGCAAGCTGCTATGGGATGAAGTGGACTCGGTGGTGATGACCTCGGCGACGCTGACCGGTGGCGGCGATTTCCAGTCGCTGGCGATCGACAACGGCATTCCCGAGGAAGCAGAGATGGTGTCGCTGGCCTCACCGTTCGACCTGCCGAACCAGGCTGAACTGATTGTGCCGCAGTTCCCGGTGACGCCGGATGACCGTGAGCGCCATCCCAGGGAAGTAGCCAAGTATCTGGCCGCTGAGTTGGATTGGGACAAGGGCAGCATGGTCCTGTTCACCTCACGCTGGAAGATGGAGAAGGTGGCCGAGCTGATGCCGGCGACGCTGCGCAAGAAGATCCTTGTACAGGGCGACGGTGCCAAGCAGAAGATGATCGACCAGCACATCAAGCGCACCAGTGAGGGCGAGGGTTCGGTGTTGTTTGGCTTGAATTCGTTTGGTGAAGGTCTGGACTTGCCGGGCGAGGCCTGCACCACGGTGGTGATCACCCAGGTGCCGTTTGCGGTGCCAACCGACCCGCAGACCTCGACGCTGAGCGAGTGGTTCGAGAGCCGTGGCCTGAACTCGTTCAACCTGATTGCGATCCCGCATGCGCTGCGCACCTTGACCCAGTTTTCCGGGCGTTTGATCCGTACCTCGACCGATACCGGGCGGGTGATCATCCTGGATTCGCGCTTGCTGACGCGCAGGTATGGCAAGCGGATCATTGATTCCCTGCCGCCGTTCAAGCGGGTGATTGGCTGAGGTAGCTCCTTGCTGGCACATCCGATCACCAACCCGTAAAGTTCGCCGCCTTCTCTCCAGTAAACGCAGCCATGGCTACTCCTTCTGCAACCTTCCCTTGGGCACAGCAGCTGCAGCGTCTGCAGCAGCGCGATGGCGCGTTGGCGCTGTTGGGAACGCACGCGATGTTCGTTATCGAAGGTGAGGCGCTGACTGCGGCAGGTTCGGCGCTGGAGCAGCTGTTGTTGGCGGGTGAGAGCCAGCTCAGGGCGGACAATGACGTGAGTCTGGTTGCTGATGAACTGCGCCGTTACCAGAAGTTCGCGCCGCCGGGTCGGCCATCCGTGCAGATCGTGCAGCTGCGTCGGCAGCAGTCGGCGGTGCAGCAGGCGCAGCGGGTCGCGCGTCAGGCGTTCATTCGCAATGCTGATGGCTTTGCGCGGGCCATCGCCCTTGATGTGCCGCAGAAACTGGGTGTGGTGGAAACGGTGATGCGCTGGTTGCGAGTGAACCTGATCTAGTTTGCCTTCTGTTCGGGGGCAGTGGAGTCCGGGACGGGTCAACCTGCCCGGGCTTTTCGTTTGTGGCCGGGGCAGGGAACTTCGTCCTTCGACAGCGCGGGCAGCTGTTTGGAACCACGCACTCCTGCATGCCAGGGGCAGATCACTGACCGACGAGCAACGGCAGGCTGCCGGCCACCTCCCACAGCAGGCGCCCGGCGAAAACAAGGAAAACCAGGGCCATTACACCTTCCAGCCAGCCGCCCATGCGCAGGAACCGGTCGCGTACCGCCTGCTGGGTAAACAGCACACTTACCAGCACGAACCAGCCCGCATTGACCAGGCACATCCAGATCCCATAGAGCACCTGGACCTTCAATGGCGTTCCGGCGCTGACCACCGTGGTGAAGATCGCGAGGAAGAACAGTGTGGCCTTGGGGTTGGTCGCATTGGTGATGAAGCCAAGCAAAAAGGACCTGCGCCAGCCCAGTGCGGAAGCGGCGCCGGCATCGTCGAGCTTTGCAGCGGAGCTGGAACGTCCAGCACTGCGAAGGAATGAGAACACCAGATAGAGAAGGTAGGTCGCGCCGAGCATCCTGGTCGCGGTCATCAACAGTGCATTGGCGTGCAGCAGCGCCCCGACGCCGAGCAGTGTGTAGAGGACATGCACGGAAATGCCGGCGCCGATGCCGATTGCCACCTGCACCCCCGCCCATCTGCCGTGCCTGACACTTTGCCGCACGGTGACGGCAAAGTCGGGGCCGGGTGCAACGACTGCCAACAGATGAATGAGTGCCAGCGATACGAATTCGTGGAAATGGTTGCTCACCCATCAGCTCCAGAACGTCAAAGGGCTGGCCACGCCGCGGTAGCCGACAAAGCAGGACAGGCTCAAACGTGGCTTGTCCGATCCGGGTGTGACAGCGTGCATGTGGCGTGAATTGAACAGGACAAGGTCGCCCTCCTCGGGCTGGATCTGCAGTGTGGGTTTACCGAGGAGTGATGGATCTATGCCGTAGCTGTCGCCGCGCATGTCATCAAACTCCGCAGCGGAGATCACCGACTGCCAGATACGCAGTCCGCCGCCATCTGTCGGCATGGTGAGGTAGATATTTGCCGCCAGTTGCGAGGCAAGGCTGTGCGAGCGGAAGGTCTCGGGGGCATCTTTCGCGAGGATGTCGTGGTGGGCGAGGAACTCCACCCCAGGTTGGACGATCCGTGACAGGCCGACATACGCCTTGCGTCCATACAGATGCTCGAGTTGGGCGCCGGCAGGCCAGATTTCATCCAGCGTGCAGCGAAGCACATCTATGGGTGAGGCGTATGGCATGCATCGCTTGCGGAGCGCATCGATATTGTCCAGCGCTGTGTCGAAATAGGTGCCGAGGCGGGCAGGAATGTTTTCTGCCTCGTACAACGCCATGCCTATCCTGCCGATATCGGGCGCATTGACGTAGCTGTCGAATCCGTGCCCGAGGATGCGCTGGCCAAGCCTCACCGCGGTTTTCCTTGGGATGAACTGCTTTACTTGTACTGCCAGAACCTCTTCGTACACCGCCTTCGCCAGCACGGCATCATCGAGTCGATCAGTTTTGATGAACAAATTTCTTCCTTGAAATGTTAGGCGTGTGTGTCACTGAGGATTCCACTCCGGCAATGGTGCTGGCGCCTGAAAACCTGCCAGAAGACTGCCTCCATCGGCTTTGGCGCGCCTTGCTTGCTGTCAAAGATGCGGGGGGCTCGGCGCATGTATGCCGACGCCAGCAGGGTTGAGGCGTGCCGAAGCGCGGTTACGTAGAACACAGCGCTCGTTCAACCGTTGCTTGGTTGTCGGATCTGTCGGTAGTTGAAGTCGCTTGAGCGCGCTGTCGAGCGTCAGTGCAGAAGGCGAGGGAATTCTTGCCCGAGAGATTCAAGGTGGCAAATTCTGTTTCTACATATGGAGCAGGTTTTCGAAATGAAGGTCGTCATCGGCAATGATGTGGCAACCTGGATGTTTCTTGCCTGCGTTCTTCCGTGGCTCTCTTGCGTAGCGAAGGAACCAACGAAAAGAATCCGAAGGGCGATGTGCAGTGATGCACGTCCCTCCGTTGGGGTTTTGTCGATCAGATCCGTTGTTGCGAAAGGGCAGCCGCATTTCAAGAGCCGCAGCAATTGCAACTGCAAAAGCTACCCCTCCCCAACCCTCCCCTGCGCTTTGCGCAAAGGAGGGGGCTGGAGCAACAGCAACAGCAACAGCAACGTCACTGCTGCTACAGGCTTAGTGCCATAGCCCCAGGATCAGGCCGAACAGCACGAACTGTGCGGTGTGATAACCGCCGTCGATTGCCCACAGTTTTCCGCTGCGCTGGGCGAACTGGTAGTTGATGCCGAAGCTGGCCGCGACCATGCCGAAGCCGGCAACCAAGCCACACAGCAAGGCCTTGTGCAGCTCCGGCTGCGGGCCGACAAACCAGGCGAAAGCGAACGCCGCCACCAGCGAAAAAACAAACGCTACGCCGAATACCTTGCCCGGATGTCCCTGCGGTACTTCGCCACCGTTCTCGCGGTTCCAGGCGCGGCCGAACAGGACCGGTGAATACCACAGCCCGCCCAGCAGGAAACTCGATACAGCGGCCAGCACCACGGCATAAACGTTCATGCGTATCCCCTGAGTAGTGAGCGATGCCGCATCCTAGCGCTGTCGCATGCGCTTGCGTAGCCATGACAAAAAGGAGGCCGGCGGGTTTCCCCGCCGGGCTCCTACCTCGCACACTTTGCTATGACGCGGCTCAGGCTTCCAACGCTGCAGCCGGGCCAAAGAACTCGTAGCGGCTCTGTGCTTCCGGCACGCCTACATCACGCAGCAGCTTCTTCACCTGCGCCATGAACGGCTTCGGGCCGAGGAAGTAGGCGTCCATATCGCGCTCGGCCGGCAACCACTGCTCCAGCAGTTCACGGCTGAGGAAACCCTCGGCGTCGCCCGCATCACCCGGCAGCGCTTCGCTGTAGCAGGTGTAGCTGTGCAGCTGCGGATGCTGCTTCTGCTTGTCGGCGATGAACTCGCGGAAGGCATGCACCTGGCCGTTGCGGGCGCAATGGATGAAATGCACCTGGCGGCCGCTGGCCAGCGCCTGCTCCAGCATCGGCAGGGTCGGGGTGATGCCGACGCCACCGCTGATGAAGGCGACTGGACGCTCGCTGGCAACGAGGGTGAAATCACCGGCCGGGGCGAACAGCTCCAGCGTGTCGCCGACCTGCACGCTGTCGTGCAGATGGTTGGACACCTTGCCGTTGCCTTCGCGCTTGACGCTGATGCGGTAGCCGACGCCATTGGCGGCGCGCGACAAGGAATAGTTGCGGCGGGTTTCTTCGCCGTCGAGCTCCAGCTTCATACCGATGTACTGGCCTGGCTGGAAATCCACCACTGCGCCGCCGTCGGCCGGTACCAGGTGGAAGGAGGTGATTTCTGCGCTTTCGGGCACCTTCTCGGCAACGCGGAAAGTGCGTGCACCGCGCCAGCCACCCGGGGCTTTCTCATTGGCCGCGTACACCTCTTCTTCGGCGCCGATCAGCAGGTCAGCCAGCATCTGGTAGGCGGCGCCCCAGGCATCGATGATTTCGTCGGTGGCAATGTCCGGGCCGAGTACTTCGCGGATCGAGGCCAGCAGGTGGTGGCCAACGATCGGGTAGTGCTCCGGCAGGATCTGCAGGGCAACATGCTTGTTGACGATCTGCCCCACCAGCGGACCCAGTGCTTCCAGGCGGTCGATGTGCTTGGCGTACATGAGCACCGAGTTGGCCAGCGCACGCGGTTGGTCGCCGCTGCTTTGGTGCGAGGGGTTGAATAGCGGGCGCGCGACGTCGCTCTGGCTCAGCATCCGCCCATAGAAATGCTTGGTCAGCGCTTCGCCGCCAGTTTCCAGCAAAGGGACGGTGGCTTTGATCAGGTCGCGTTGGGTGGGGCTGAGCATGGTGCGAACTATCCGGCTTCGGGGGTAGTTCCATGTTCCGCGCAGCGGGCCTGCTTTCTCGATGACAAAAATCAAGCGGCCGCGCGATTGTAGTGGGGGGCCAAGCTCGGCAAGGGCTTTACGGTGCAACGAAAATTATTTCCGAGCCCAGCCCGGCCTGAGAAATAAAGGGGCACCCCCCCCCCCCGCCCCGGGCCGCCCGA